>CAZTEP010000009.1:0-10479 GCA_964612325.1 uncultured Anaerolineaceae bacterium | reverse complement strand
GTCATGGTAATAACAAAATGTGTGTCAGGCGTGTTCTTGCGCAACAACCCAACCACAGCATCTTTGCCAATGCCACTCGGGCCTGAAATAACGATAAGCAAAGGATTTCGTGGAGGATTGCCAAATATTAATGAGCTTTCTTTCATGTAACATCCTGTTTCATTTTTTGTTCATTATATCAATTATGGCAAAAGTTTTATTAGATCGGCAAATTCGCGTACATACTGTATCTTATCAATGAAACTTTTAAGATCAGACGAACTATATCGCAAGGCACGCACAGCCGGACCGACCGGGTCTTGTCCTGAGGCACCACCCCCTGGTTCATCATTATAAGAGCCATAAAAAGCAAAATAAGCCTGATTGAGTTTACGAATATAATATCCCGCGTCCCAAAAAAAACGTCGACGCATTTCCATGTAAGCCTCAGCCTGGTTAACTTTACCCAGTTCCAAAAGCGCATCAACTGTCACCCGCGTTTTATGCATTTCAGCCCGAAAATCAAAGCGTAAATAATCGACCTCATCCAGGTTTGGCACCCAGGTGTATCCTCTAAAAGGATAGCCACCAATGATGATTCGGTATGGATAATAAGTGGCAATCAATTTACGACCAATTTCTTTACCCGAAAGGCTGGCTGTTGTCTCATTGATTGAGCGCATTACTCCATCACGAAAATAACGAACACCCAAAGGTCTTAACGTCAAATAGTTATGAATCCATTCATGAGCGATTGTTTCTGTTAGCCAATTAAGGTTGTTTACTCGCATGACCATCGTCGGATAAGCGCCAACCCCACCCACTTCTTCGATTAAAGCAGAATAATTTTGTTGCGTAAAAATCTTGTCTTCAATCGCGTTTTTCTCTACGGCATCCAATCCAGACGCAAGGCTAATCGAGAGTACTGTAGTAATTTCATCTCTTGGTGAAACAATGAGGTTGAGAGGCAAGTCAGAAACCTGATACAAAACTGGCGGGAAAACCTGTCCAAAACGACCAAACCCCATGCTCATCAAAGTTCGTTCGGTTTGATTTTGTAAGACGGCTTCAGCCAAAGGCGATAGTTGTTGAAGGCGTGCATCAGCCCGGTCAAGTTCAGCTTTGGCTTTTTCAAGCAGCTTATCTTTAACTACCCCGTCTTCAGGATTATAAGCCTGGAGAAGGGCAAATTCTTTATCCTCAACCTTGGCAACCTGATAAACATAAGTCTCCACCAGCTCTACTTGCTCAGCATCACTCAAAAAGCGCTCTGCTTTCAAAGAAGCGGAAACCGCTTTGTTAAATAGCGCGTCAAGCGTCCAGGTCACATAATTAAATCTAAGACCATCAGCATATGAGCGCACACGGTCTAAGGGTTCCATTGGTAAAACTTCCGATGAGACAAAACTAAGAAGCATAATAGCTGATAGCATCATCAAGAGGAATACATTATATCTAAGGTTTTTCTTGCTATCTTCTTTTTCCACAGGCACATTTTACCTTTTCTCATTCCAAATTGCGACAACATACATGTCTTTTGAACAAAAGCAATTAAGCCTTATAATTGAGAAAGCTTAAAGACAAAGGATTGCTATGAAACAATCAACCATCACTATGTTCCTTATTATCGCATTTCTCGTCCTGGGTTTGTTCCTCTTGTGTTGCCTCTCATGCGCCGGAATTTTATTATTAATGCAAAACGGTCTCATTGGTATACCGGCCCTAACCAACACCCCTGTTAGCGTGTATAACGAAACGATTGAGGCCACAGTAACACCATATACCCCTCCTCATGTTCAACCTACCCTCGGCAGCTCACAAACGCCTCAGGAACTTGAACAAGCCGCCAACGAAACCAGACTCACCATGGATCAATGCATCGTTCCCGAAAATGATCCCATCGACCTCGCTATGCGCTTAGGTGGAAAGCAAAATGTACCCAATACACTCATTGATGAAGACGCGCCACATGCTATTGGCGCAAAAAAAGCTTTTTGGATTACAGATACCTACACAAACGAAGTCTCCTCAATAGATGCCACCTTACGATACGTTGGCGACCATATTTATTTTTGGATTGAAGATAGCGTTAACTACAAAGAATCTTCTTTAAAAAAGCTTGGAAATATCATTGACCAAGACATAGTCCCAACCAATCGTGAATTTTTTGGCACTGAATGGAATCCTGGTGTCGACGGTGATGAACGCTTTTATATTTTATACGCCAAGGGTATTGGCCAATATATTGCTGGCTACTACTCCTCCGCGGATCAAGTGCACCCTGAAGCCCACCCATACTCAAACGCTCATGAAATGTTTTTACTCAGTGCTGATAACGTTAGACTTGAAGACAACTACATCCTCGGTACCATCGCGCATGAATATCAACATATGATTCATTGGCACCTTGATAAAAATGAAGAATCCTGGGTAAATGAAGGCTTTTCAATGTTAGCTGAGCAAGTCAATGGTTATGATGCCGGCGGTTTCGATTGGTACTACATGCAAAACACAGACATGCAACTCAATGACTGGAACGATGGCAACGCTGATAATACAGCTCATTACGGTGCCAGCTACCTCTTTATGTCTTATTTCTTGGATCGTTTTGGTGATGATGCCACAAAAAGCCTCGTGGCCCATAAAGAAAATGGGTTTATTGCCATTGATGAAGTCGCCAAAGATCTCAACCTCATCAATCCCGACACCCAGGAAACCTATACTGGTGTAGAATTTTTTGTAGACTGGACTACAGCCAATCTTTTGCAAAAAACAGGTATAAAAAACCACCATTATAATTATCGCAGTTATTCGCCATACACCTTAAAACTGACCGAAAGTATCCTAAGCTGTCCGCCATCCATTAATCGAAGTGTTAATCAATTTGGCGCGGATTATATTGAGCTCAAATGCAATGATATTACTGGATTCACATTTCAAGGTGAACCCTTCGTACCAGTCCTGGATATGGATAAAGCCTGGTCTGGCAACTATTTTTGGTGGTCAAACCTCGGAGATGAGAGCAATATGAGCCTTCAGCGCGAATTTGACCTCAGTGAAGTCAGCGATAAAGCCGTACTCAGCTTTTGGCAATGGTACGACATTGAATCCGACTATGATTACGCTTACCTCAGCGTATCTGTCGATGGTAAAAATTGGGACCTTTTAAGTCCAAGAAACTGCACCAATCTCAACCCTTCCGGTAACAATTATGGATGCGGTTGGACAGGAACAAGTTCAGGCTGGAATTTTAACGAGGTTGATTTAAGCAAATATGCTGGCAAATCAATAACCGTGCGTTTCGATTATGTCACCGATGCAGCCGTACATGGACAAGGCCTGGCATTGGATGATATTAAGCTTGAAGCCATTGGCTATGCCGATAATTTTGAAGATGGCGATGGAGGCTGGATAGCCAATGGTTTTGTGCGCATTCAAAACATCTTACCTCAAAGCTATGCCATCACTGTTGTGTATTATAGCAACCCCAAGCAGGTAGAACATTATTTTGTAAGTGGCGATACGCCCCTAAAAATTGAACTAAGCAAGAGCCCTGCCAAAGAAAGAATCATTATTATTGTCAGCGGGACAACCTTATCTACCCGGCAAAAAACGGATTATCAGATACTGTTCGGGGAGTGATTCAAATTTAAATAAAAAATGACAGCTTTATAGCATATAGATGATTATCTTTATGGTAAGCTAATCTTGCCACCACCATTTCCATGCGGACAAATTTTCTGAGTAAATGATGTCACCGTAATATTCTCTCAGCTGATTTGCCATACAGGGTACCTGGCGTGTGTAATCCAATTTGTTAAGACCTGTGTGTGCAGCGCCATAAATGCCCATGATTTTTTCACCATCGAGTAAATCAAACTCACGAATGAAATTCTCCGTCATTTTGTTCTCACGGTAAACATCATCTGAAGTTTCATAAAAAGTTTCTCCCTGATCCATCACTTCAACAGTGATTAAATATTGCCTGCTATCTTGCAGATTATTCTGTTCAAGATATTTTAAAAATCGTTCACCTGTCGAGAAAAACTGATGGCCGACATCCGTTCCGTGAAAAATGGTTTTGGGACATTGAGCCTTTATTTGTTTGTAAAACGCCTTTACAGCAGGAACATGTGATGCTGTGCCTTCCAAGTCATTGTATATGACATCTAAAATATCATCGTTTTCTTCTGTCATCCAAATATTCAAGAATTCAGCTGTGTAATATGGCAGCTCAAGAAATAAATGCCGCATATCATCATTGTAATAATGCTCATGCCAAATCTCAAATTCTTTCTTTATAATATTGTCTAGGCCATGTTTTTCTCCATATAGAAATATTTGTGCAAACGATCGGGCGACAGTATCTACCGACTTATTGGTACCATTGTTAAAACAACCTACCATGCTAATTAATAAAGCAAAAACGACTGATAACAGATAAAATCTATTTCTTCTCATCCAAGTATTCCATTCCTTTTCTTTGAAAATCTCTTTTAAATCCTTTTCTTAAAGGATGACTTCCGTTTAAAAGTATATCAATTTTTATCCAAAATATTGTCTGGATAATTCCTGTAAAGATATTCTTTTAGATAAATCTAAATAGGTATAAAAAAGCCAGCCTAAAGGAACAGACTGGCTTTTCGTAATTTAAGTGAATGACGATTAAATACTTGCTACAGCGTCAATCAACTCGTCGTAAACTGTGAAGTACGGCAAAATACCAATCAGATCCATTGAATCACGCACATTCTCTTGTAGGTTTACCAGAATCAAATCAGCTCGATGTTCTTTTTTGAGCTCTTTCTGCACACGAATTATAGCCCACCATCCAGCGCTTGAAACAAAATCAACACCTGTCATATCAATGATGATTGATTTGTCGGTACCGGTCAGATCCATCAGACGTTTTTCAACATCCTGGGCAGATGCACTATCAATGCGACCATTGGCCTTTATAACATAACAACGTTTATATTCAGTAATCATAAATTCCATTATTCCCTCGATTTCGCTAATAGATTTGATTGACAGTCCCATTATAACATCAATAAATCTACATCTCAAAATTTATACACATATTTTAGCAATCTTAAGAATGCAATTTGCATAACGCTTATGTATAATCCTCAATTATGAAATATCACATCTAGACAATCGGCTGCCAAATGAATGTGGCAGACTCTGAGCGCCTCAGTCGCGCGCTCGAAAAACTCAACTATCAAGAGACCCAATCCGTTGATGAGGCAGACCTCATCGTACTCAACACCTGTGTGGTGCGTCAAAGCGCGGAAGATAAAGCTCTTGGTCGACTCAATTCACTCAAACCTCTCAAAGCTAAAAACCAGAATCTCATTATCGCTTTAATGGGTTGCCTGGTAGGAACAAAAGGCAATCCCGCGTTACAAGCACGCTATCCATGGGTTGATGCCTTTGCCGCGCCTTCTAACCCTGAGGCTATTCTACGTGCTGTACAAGAAAAACACGTGCCTGTCTTCAAACCTTTGGCAGAATTGACCGATGATGACATCCAAAACCTTTTAGACGAAGAATTCGGCATCCATGCCGGCAGTTTGCACAGTGTTTCTGAAAATTTGCCCATCGTTTTGGGATGTTCCCACGCTTGCGCTTACTGCATTATTCCCAGTAAACGTGGCAAAGAACACAGTCGCGACCCATACCGTATCGTTGAAGAAGCAAAAACGATGGTCGCGCGTGGCGCAAAAGAGCTGGTTCTTTTGGGTCAAATCGTCGACCGCTACGGCCTTGACCGTGATGACGGCATTCATTTGGCTGAACTTTTAGAAATGGTTCATGAAATTGAAGGGCTGAATCGAATTCGCTTTTTAACCTCGCATCCCAATTTCATGACTGACAAACTGCTTCAGGCAGTAGCCAAACTACCTAAAGTAATGCCCCATATTGAGGTGCCTATTCAAGCTGGCAGCGATGAAGTGCTCCAGGCGATGCGCCGCGGTTATACCAATGCGCAATACCGAGATTTAATCGCGCATATACGCGAGCTCATTCCAGATGTTTCCATCGGCACTGATATCATTGTCGGCTTTCCTGGTGAAACAAAAGCGGACTTTGAAGACACCTACCAGTTATTGGCTGACCTCAAATTGGATGTTGCCCATCTCGCGCGTTATTCGCCACGACCAGGCACCTATTCAGAGCGTTTATTAGAGGATGATGTTTCTGAAACAGAGAAAATGCGCCGGTTTAGAGAGCTTGAAATCCTCCAAAAGAAAATTGTTGGTGAGATTAACCAGCGCTTTTTAGGTCAAATCATCCCTGTTTTGTTTGAAAGTCGGGTGAAAGGCAAATGGCGCGGACGCAGTCCGCATAACCGTTTGGTCTTTGTTGAATCAAATGAGAACTTACTTGGTCAGGTGCGTGATGTTCTTATTGAATGGGCAGGCCCTTGGTCTCTTCTTGGCAAATTACAATATATAATGTGAACCGCCATTTAGAAGGATGCCTAAGACAGGTTTTTATCGCTAAAAATACATATATCTTCCAGTGGACACTGCATACAGTTCGGCTTACGCGCATGACAGAAATCGCGCCCCAGACTGATAATATTCAAATGTAATGGTCCAAAACGCTCTGGCTGATTGCTTGAAGCAAACCAATAATGGCTTTTTTCAATGTTCATCTTTGGAGGTCGCAAATCTAAGCGACCAGTAACGCGATAAATATGCGTGTCTACCGGAAAAGCCGGTATATCCAATGAAAAAACCATCACAATTGAAGCCGTTTTAAGACCAACCCCTTTCATTTGGGTCAACCACGCCAAAACCTCTTTACTCGGTTTGCCTTTGAGCCAATCAAGGTCAATCTCCCCACGCTCATCACTAATAAAACGTAACGCGGCTTGCAAATTGGGACCTTTTTGGTTCGCTAACCCAGCAATCCTAATCGCTTCCTTGACCTCTTCAGGGTCAGCATCTCTTACCTCTTCCCATGAAGTAAAACTTTCTTTGAGTTTCACAAATGCTTTATCACGATTGACATCATTGGTATTTTGCGAAAGGATTGTACACACCAGCTCATCAACTGGGGGTAAATACGCATGCCAATCTGGCACTCCGTACCAGGCATGTAATCGTTCATCAACCAGATTGAGCCGATCCTGGTAAAACGGTGTGATAGTTTCGTAAGTAGACATTTCAATTAAAAGTGATATCTTGAAGTACCTTTATCTTGCCAATTTCAAGACCACGCCAGTTACGTAAGACAGTTGTGTTAAAGCGCGCGAAAGCCTCGGAATTCATCTCTTCTTCAAAACCCAAAGCACTAAGAATAGCTATAGTTAAAGCATATGTCGCGCGTCGGTTCGGGTCGCCATCTGAAAATTTCATCGTAATGCCAATTCCTTTTGGAAAATCAGATAAAACACCCGGCATCACCGCAATCATCTGATACCCTTCCGCGCCACCTTTTGAGACAAGTTTTCCGTTCATCACTTCCATCAAAATAGTATCCAACTGATTTGGCCCAGCTACCATATTCGGAAAAGCCCGCATCGCACGGGTTGCAGACCTGGCGGCTTCGGCTCGTCTCTCAGATAATGCATGAGGATCAGCCAATTTGGCAACTGCATGAGCAAAATCGCGCAAACTCATCGCGAAAACCGGCGCGCTGCAACCATCCGTCCCGACGATCAAGCTCTCTTGAGGGACTTCACACATATCCGCCACCATCGCTAAAATGCCTTTTTGAACAGGATTATCCATATCAAGATAATTTTCAAGCGGCGCGCCAATCAACTTAGCCATAGCCAACATGCCGCTGTGTTTACCTGAACAATTATGGCGGTACGGTGTGGGTGTTTCACCCCTCACGCGCATTGCAAAACTGGTATCTTTATCGCCTGGCCAATGAAAACCACATTGGAGGTTTTCTTCAGTTAATCCAACTTTTTCATGAATCCCTTTTATGACCCGCACATGCTCATCAGTCCCGGTATGAGATGCGCACATCACAGATATTTCTTCATCATTCAAATTAAAATGAGCCTTACCACCCGCCTCAAGAAAAGGCATTACCTGAAAAGGCTTCATCGAACTCCGTGGAAATGTTACGAAATCCGGATCTCCACCAGAAGCCATCAATTTACCATCAGAGTCAACAACTGTAAAAGCGCCATAATGAACCGACTCTTGAATGCCTCCACGGGTTAAAGAAATCAAAGGCATATATCCTTTAGTCATTAGTAACCTCACTTTTTGAACTCATCATATTGTCATACCAGGTTCTTATACCCCAACGCAAACGGTTGTAATAGCGTTCATCCGCACGCATTAAGGGGTTGAAATGCATCATAATATCGGGAATGTGCGCAAACCATTCCTCGAGAGGAAGATCCTGTTTTGTCCAGCTGGCAAATTTATCGCGAATGAAGTGAATGACTTCTCCCCATTTTTTAACCTGGTCCTGGTTCACGATACCTTCCCGCGTTGAGACAATCTGATAGCCACGATAATCTTTGCCTGCCAGTAACTCCATTTCATCAACCCAAATATCAGGATTGGCAAAGCCAAGAAACGGTGGTTGATCGACCATCACCGAATCACCAACAAAAATAATTTTTTGGGCCTCTAACTCAACCCAGATAGCCGCATAATTCGCGCCTGGTCTGTATTTCATTTTGATATCAAATTCGTCTAAATGCATGGTGAAAGAATCTTCAAAGGTTATTTCAGGAGGAAGCAACCTGGCCACGTTACCGGTCGGATCAAAAGACTCAGTTTGCACAAGCGCCTCATCTTGTCCTTTCACATTGATAATCTTCAAACGCGCCGGCAGCACCGTATTGGCATGCGCAATCATCGTACAGTTACTGGCTTTCGCGCTCAACAGACGATCGTAATGCGTATCAAGCATAATTAAATAACGAGCGTCTCCTGATACCATCCGACTGGTCGCAGCACGCCAAGACTTGACTTCGTCTTGTCTAAACGGGTAATCCACCAAGGTCGTCGACTTTGCCAAACGAATGATACCGGTTACCATTCCCAATGAATTTTGTTCGATAAAAATATTAGGTGCGATTTCTTGCATAGCCAAACCTCCTGAGATATGTCCCCTGAATTATAGCTAATCTTAAAGGCTTAATTCAAATCAAGGCTAATCCTACATCGTGGCGGACCTTTTGGCGCAGTCTTGCTGTTGAGATCCATACCAAAATAAGGTGATGGGTCAATCGTGTTTGAAAAAACGGTTTCATTAAGATAATGTCCTTCGCCATCATCCTTTACGATTGAAAGATGCAAATGCACACCTACTGGTTGTCTTGGGTCGCCGGAATAATCACCCTGAAAACCTAAAAGGTCACCCTGCTTCACTGGCACTTCTGTGGCACCTGGCGGAAAAGTTTTGTCAATTAGGCCATTGCCATAACGATCAGCAAGATGGGTCATGTATACCCAAATCTGACGTTCCGGGTTCAATGGGTCCTGAGGAATTCTAAGAATCAACGAAGCTTTCCAACCTTCTTCACGAGTAATAAAACCATCATAAGGCGCGTATACCGGCATCACTTTTGCGTCTGTTCCGCCAAAGATATCAATACCCTGGTGTCTTTTGCCTAATTGAAAGCTGTCGCCATAAAGATAACCGATGTATCCCCCACTCGGAACAATAAATGGCGCGCCAGAACATTGCAAACCTGCCGGCGTAATCCAATCCTGATGTGCATAAGGATTTTTTATAAAATCCCAAACAGAACCATTTCGCCCCCCTAAATAAGTGTGTCCCACCCAAACCATGAACGCGATGAAAATGAGTGTAAAAGCAATTAAAATCCGTCTTTTTGCAGGTTTTGTTAATCTTCGTTTTTTCAGCATAGAATATCCTTCTATTTAATAAATCCGTGAATATCTCAAGCTTTGCAATTATAGCGTAGTCTAATCATTTCACAAAAAAGACTCTTTTTGATGAATCGAAAAGAAAGGAACAAACTTGCGTCATAAACGTTATAATATTTAAGTAAGTGAAGATATTAAACAGGAGTGAACATGAGGAAGTTTCGACTTTTAGCTTTTTTTCTGGCGATTACATTACTCATCCCAAATATGATGGGTGTTAGCAAAGTTTTTGCAGCCAATCTAAGTTTTACTATCGGTGAGGTGATTACCGATGAAACCGTCACCATTTTAGTAAAAGATGTGCCGAAGAATCTTGAGTTTATTGTACGTATAGGTGAATATTACACCAAAGCAATAAACGGAATTGAAGCTGGTCGCTTCAATAGTGGTGATGGAGGTGCCCTGCAGGCAACTATTACCATTCCAGAAGCTTTCAAAGGGCGCGCGCAACTTTCAATCCGCATAGATAGTGTCACCGGCGGATGGTTTTATTACAACTGGTTTTGGAATAAAACTGAAGGTGGCACATGGCCAAATCCTCCCACTAACATCACCCAACCTCCTGCCATTACGCCCGTTGCAACTGTAACGAACATCCCTTTATTTTTTATTGAATCAGTCGAAT
>CAZTEP010000008.1:3736-14006 GCA_964612325.1 uncultured Anaerolineaceae bacterium | reverse complement strand
TGCGCGACTCAACCGATGACCTGATGGACACCCTGCCCGGCAAAGTTCTCACCAAACAAATCAGCGACTTGACGCTCAAGGTGCCCGGTGTTCTTGGCATCGATTCGATAAAAGCCCATCGCTTTGGACGTTATCTGGTCATCAACATCGCCATCTTCGTGGATTGCTGTATTACTGTGGATGCCGGCGATGCCATCGCTGATGAGGTTGAAGACATCCTTCACGAGAAGATCGATTTTGTCCAGGAAGTGCATGTGCATTTTCACTCCAAATCACACCGGACGCGACACTAAACTTTTCTCACACATTTTGAATCAAAAAGCAACTTCGTTATCATTTAAGAGATCAAAAAAGGAGACCAAATGAACAACTTTAGCTATTACAATCCGACCCGTATCCTCTTTGGCAAAGGCGCGATTGCGAAGATTTCCCGTTATATCCCCAAAGATGCCAAAGTGCTCATGCTTTACGGAGGTGGGTCTATCAAAAGAAACGGCATCTATGAACAGGTCAGGCAAGCCCTGAATGGCTTCACTGTGCTTGAATTTGGTGGCATTGAACCCAACCCCGACTATGCCACGCTGATGAAAGCTGTTCAAATGGTTCGTGATGAAAAAGTTGACTTTCTGCTGGCTGTTGGTGGGGGGTCTGTGATCGACGGCACAAAGTTCATCGCCCTGGCAGCCCCTTTCAATCAAGGCGAAGCCTGGGACATCATCAAAACCGATGCCGCGCGGAAACGCAGCCAGGCCGTACCCTTTGGCACTGTGCTCACCATCCCTGGGACTGGCAGTGAAATGAACTACAACCTGGTCATTTCCCGTCGCGAAACCGGCGAAAAGCTCTCCATCAAGCACGAGGCAATCTTCCCGCGTTTTTCGGCGCTGGACCCACAGGTTTCTTACAGTCTTTCAGCCAAACAAATCCGCAATGGTTTAGTGGATAGCTTCATGCATGTTATGGAGCAGTACATCACCTACCCAATCGGCGCGGTTGTGCAAGACCGCCTGTCTGAGTCACTCATGCAATCACTGATCGAAATCGCGCCGCGTGCCATGCGAATGGACCCACCCGACTATACCGCTCGCGCGAACTTTATGTGGGCGGCAGCCATGGGACTCAACACCCTGGTGGGTCGTGGTGTGCCACAAGACTGGACAACACACATGATTGGCCATGAGCTGACCGCGCTTTATGGCCTGGCGCACGCCGAATCGCTGGCTGCGGTCGTGCCCTGGCTTTTGTGGTACAAACGCGAACAGAAAGGCGACAAAATTGTACAATTAGGAACGCGTGTTTTTGGTTTGATTTCTTCCGAGCGTGATGAACTCATTGAAGCCACTATCGAGGCTGTATCCGCTTGGTTTAATAGCTTAGGAATGCCTACCACGCTTACCGCCTACGGCATTGACCCTGATGAAGCCGCCGAGGCTGTGGCAAAACGCTTTGATGACCGCGATTGGGCCCTGGGAGAAAACCAGGATATTCATGGTTCAGACGCAGCCGCAATTTTAAAACTCAGCCGTTAAATCAGATATTAGCAACACACAAAAAGCTGGCCTAATGACCAGCTTTTTTAGTTAACGTCAAAAATGGAGGCTACTTTTTACGAAAGAGATTACAGAACAAAGATAAGCCTAACTTTATACCCATCACGGCATAGTAAAACCAGTTGAACAAAAAACTGTGTTTTTTGGCAAAATGTTTTTTATACAAGACAAAATACGAGCGATGCCACTCCCAAATGGACTTGAAAGGCCGTGCCTTTGAGCCACCCTGCCCACCGTAATGAACAATCGAGCTGATTGGCAGGTACATGACCTTCCAGCCTTTTTCTCTGGCGCGAATGCAGTAGTCACTGTCTTCCTGATAGGCAAAAAAAGTTTCATCAAAATCGCCCACATCCAGCCAGCACGTTCGCCTGATGATCATGCAAGAGCCTGAAACCGCGTCCACCTCAGCAATTTCGTTTTCATCGAGCCAGGACATCAAATAACTGTTGAGGGCTTTGTTTTTTGGAAAGAGTTTGCCTAAACGAAGAAAATAACCAAAAACCGCGGCGGGGCTTGCGTCGCCACGCTTACATTGCGCCTGAAAACTGCCGTCCGCGTTAAGCACTTTGGGAATGCTAATGCCGACAGCAGGGTTCTTGTGAAAATAATCAATTTGAGGGCCAAAAACATCTTCAATCAACAAGGTATCGGGGTTGAGCAAAACAAAGAAATCGCCCCTGGCAGCCTTAAGCAGCTGATTGACAGGCCTGGTAAATCCCTCGTTTTTATTATTTTGAATCAACTGAAGCTCAGGAAACTCCGTTTTAAGCATTTCAACCGTGCCATCAGTTGAGGCATTATCAGCAATGATGATTTCATAAGACATCGACGGCTCAAATTCTTTAATCGACAACAAACATGCCTTCAATAATTCACAGGCATTTAAGGTGGGGATAAGAATAGAAAGCCGAGTCATGCTTTTTCTGTCTCCAGTTTCTGTTCGGATTTTTGAGTCGCCATGCGTTGCTTATAATGATAATTGATTGCGTTGGTAATGTGCGCGCCTAAAAAGAGAATAAAAGCCGTCCAGTAAAGCCAAAACAAAAGCACCATAATTGAAGCTAATGAACCATATAAGAGCTCATAGTTGGCAAACCCTTTGGCAATCGCGAAAGACAGGAGTTTGGTCACGGTTTCCCATAATACCGCAGCTGAAAGCGCTCCCCAGGCTCGTGCGCGCCGGTTGATGCTACGGCTATTGGGAAGCCAGGTATAAGTGATAAAAAACATCACAAATTTCAACACCAGCGGAATTAAAAATGAAATCCAGTGCCATAAAACCGTTTTAGTAAATGGCACTCCGCCAATTTCGAAACTAAAGGCCGGCAAATGCTGGAAGAGTGGTGTCAGGCCGACCGAAGCAAAAAACAAAACCATCATAATCAAAATAAAAATCAACGCCAGGCCCCTGTTACGCAAAAAACCTGACCCTGCCCCATGCGGAAAAGCACGATTGATATTAATCACCACTTTGTCAATCACATTGCTTGCCGACCAAATCAGCGAAACTGCCGCGATAACGGTTAGCGCGCCACGCACTTTTAGCACAGCCGTTAATTGCGCGTCAACAAATGAGATTGTTTCCGGCACTGGAAAAATTTCAGCAACCGCCTGAATTAAACTGCTGCGCAAAATATCAATGTCTAAAAAAAGTGAGCCAATTGTCACAATGGCTATCAAAGCCGGAAAAATTGAAAAGAGAGCGTAATACGCCAAAGCCGCTGAAGCTTCAGCGCCTCGCGCGTATGTTAGGTTGGTAAAGGCATGACGAATAATGCCCAGGCTTCCGCCCAAAGCCTTGTTCGCTTTATGATAAAAGGTCTTTAAACGCGCCTGGGTTTGATCGCGCTTGGTTTCATAACGTTCGTTCCAAAGCGTCATTCTTTCTTTCCATTTTGTCATGCTATGATTATAAGATAAAATACGAGCGAGGTCCTATGAAAACAGAAATAATTAAAGCCTATTATCAAGCACGCGGATTAGCCTGGCCTGAACAAAAAGAGGCCCTGCTTTTTTATCTTTCCGAAGTTGGCGAATTAGCCGAAGCCTATTTAAGTATCTCTCCGGTTGAATTGAGTGAAGAAGAGAAAAAACTGCTCGCTGACTTTGCCAGTTTAGGCCTGAAAGCTGATGAAATCGTCTCGAGAGTAGATGGATGGGTGCGCAATTTTGACCGCCAGCGCAAAGAGAACATCGCTCATGAGGTGGCTGATTGCAACATGATGCTTTCAGTGTTTATGGAAGCTTTTGAAGGTCGTTCACCGGATGACGCGCTGAAAGAAAAAATGGAACTCAAATCTGGCAAACCACTTGAGCAAATCATCAAGGAACAAAAAATCCAATAGACCGTTTTACAAAAAAGCTTTGAGCTGTAAAAACAGAGCGCGATGGATTCGCGCTCTGTGATTCATTTAGCAGACTTAATTAACTTTATTGCAAAGCGTGGCGCGTAACCGAAAGAATCACCGTTTGGTCTTCAGCTTCAACGCTGTTTTCAGCCGTGGAACGTGGTTCAACAGCTTGCAGGGTCAAAAAGGTATTTTCATAATAAACTGCGAAAGCTTTATCATCCGGTGAAATGCCCCCTAAAACCAGGATTTCCTCAAAGGGGTCCTCACCCACAAAGTCCACCTCTAAAACCACATAAACCTCTCCAGCGCGGGTACATTGCGCATCAACAGGACAGCGATTGTCTTTGATTTGGATCAGCTTCACGGCAATATTGGGTGGCAAATAAACTTCGTTTTCGTCTTCATTCATCCGTAAGACAAAGTTTGTATCATAAAGGGGCTTTTTTACAAATTCAATTTGATTGGCAGGTTGATCAGCTGTTGGTGTTTGCAAAGTTGCATCGTTGTCCTCGTTTTTAACTGGCTTTTTGATTGGTTCACATGCTGCCAGCAAAAGTATGAGGGAAATGATAATTAAGTTCAATTTTCTCATTTTTTCGTCCTGTTTTTAAGTCTTTTCATTCGTTTAGAGGATGAAACCCTTCACCAAGCGCTTCATTGGCATGTCCAACGACCATAAACGCTTTTGGGTCTGCCCGATTCACAATCTCTTTCAATCGCGCTACTTCCGAGCGCATCACGACGCAAAAAAGAATATTGCGTTCTGCCTTGGTGTAGCCACCTTTGGCGGGAATAATCGTGGAGCTTCTGTCCAATTCTTTGACTATGGCATTGGCAACTGTTTCATAATTATCAGTCACAATCATCGCCTGTCTCACCACATCAATGCCTTGCAAGGTCATATCCACCGCGACACCGGCAACGTAAATCAGAATGAGACCATAGAGCGCTTTTTCCCAGTCAAAGAGAATGCCTGCTAAAACAACCGCGATGGTGTCTGTGGCCATATAAATGGTCGATACAGAAGCGCCGGAGCGTTTGTTTATGATACGCGCGATAATATCCGTGCCACCGCTCGTTCCCCGGCCCATATAAACCAAACCCAGGCCAACTCCCACCAAAACACCGCCAAAAAGTGTATTAAGCAAAGGCTCTTTGGTTAAGGTGAATTGCAACGAGGGAATGCTAACCAAAACGTCAATCGCCACTGACGAAAGCACAATGGCTAAAATAGTGCGAACAGCGAACCTAAAACCACCCAAATATTTCCAGCCTAAAACAAAAAGAGGCAAGTTAAATAGAATGGTTACCACACCTACAGGGATGTCGAATTTGTAGTAAATTATTTGAGCCAAACCAAATATGCCACCACTAACCAATTTGCCTGGAATGGTAAACAGCCAGGTTCCCACAGCCTGAAGCAAAGCACCGGCAATAATTAGCGCGTAGTCTTTAACATCGCGCCAACTTAATTTAAATGGTTTTTTAGAGGTCTTCTTTTTCAATGCTTTGCTTTCCACAGATTGTTCCTTTGCATTTATAGTCTTTGGTTTGGTAAATAAAGAATACAAAGCAGCCTTAAGGCTTCTTTAATCCCGAAAAATTATAAATCTCATTTCACGAATTTACCAATGGCATTGCATTGTTACCTTACTCTTTTTACTCAAAATTGGCAATTTGAGGCAAATAAAGAAAATAGTATTCACGTGTATCATATATTAATAGATAAATCGTTTGCCACTGACTCCAACGACCATGTCTATCTTGTGTTCGAATGCGCAAGTAATGGGGTGTGCGCTCAGGTATTGCAGGTGGATCAAAACTGGTTTCTGTCGTTGAAACTGTACTCTCACCTTCAGGGTCTGTACCCCAGTAAACCTGATATGTATCCTCCGGATTCAAACCGACCCCAAGATCTTTGGCACCATCCCAAACAAACGAAGCGTCATTACAGTATGGTTGCGGTAAGCCATTACGTGCATTACAACCAACCTCTGTAACTGTCGGATTAATGGGTGGCTGGTTATCTACATAAAAACTGATTGTTTTTATGCCTGATTGCTCGCCAAGCTTATTCACCGCGTAAAAGCTAATTGTTTTCTTAGAAGAACCATTGACACCAAATGGTTCGTATATCCGCCATTCGCCATCATCTATTTTTCGATAAACTTTGTCAATTTCCGATCCATAATCGATAGCATGAATAAAGACATTCACCTGTGTTTTATACCAGGGTTCAATCCCCATTTCAGCACTGATTGTGGCATAAACAAAAGGTTTTGATGGCGGTAGATCCGTTTTTTTCATAATATGACCATCCACCACATTACGGTCGATATTAATGGTCACATTCCCCCAGGTTTCTTTCGTGCCACCTGTATACTGGCGAACACGTTGCTGATACCAATAGCCATCTGCAATATGTTTTAAGCCATAAGCTGAGGCGTTAGGTTGAAATACATATGGCCTCACCCATTCTGCCAACCATGCTGAGTCTGGTGGAGGTTGAATGGTATAAAATTGTGCCTTATTAAGATTGCTTGAAGTCGCATATAAGCCACTTAAAATGTTATAACTTTGTAGTTCTGTCGTCCAGCCTCTAACAAATTCACGACTGGCGGCTACACAAGCCGTATTGGTCGTATCAAAATTTTCTAAATCAAGCCAGACCATGCCCCCTCCACCAGAAGCATCCAACAGGCCATACTCAGCCATACGTTCTTTGGCTTCAATGGCATTCTCAACACCTTGCTGATAAGCTTCTTCAGGGTCCCATGAGAATGGATGTCGGTAAGTCGTACATGGTGCCTGATGTCCCACCCAGGTAGGTATCAAACGCCAGCCAATCCGTGCTATTTCGTTAATATAAGCTTCATTTAAGGCTGAATTTTTGCAGGCACGATGAATACCACCGATATACATGTTCACTGCCCGATAGGGTCCTTCCGACATCCAGGTGTTTAACTGCGCCAGGGAAGGAATGTCGCAAGCATCAAAAGCCTGGCCAGCATAATGACCAATTAAATCGCTGTTGAATTCACTTTCGAGCTCATCCTGTGCCTCTTCAAAACTAAAACTGCTTGACAGGCTAAAGGTACCCTCAGGCAAAACGATCAGCTTCCAGGTTTTGCCACCATCCACAGTATGATGCAATTCGCGCGTATAACGGCAATCGTTTCTACCTTCCACTTTCCTGCAAGCACCCCCTTCAAACACAGCCCAGCCGAGTTCCTGACTGTAAAACTGCAGACTGTCTATGTTCAAAAACAAATGGCGTTGATTGTCTCTTTCTATCTGAGTACTGCTGAGTAGGTTGAGACTTTCCAAAACATTGGTTTTAACAAGTTCAAACCCACCTTGAAAAGCAGATTGCAATGCCTGGCTCTTTGAAAAATAAAAACCCAACTGACGGCTGGTGTCATCAAATTTTGCTTCAAAAGGAAGTAAAAAACCGCCTTTTTTAATCAATACCGGCAGATTCATTTCAAATTGTGCATCTTGTAAGGGTTCAATTGGCATTTGATAATCCTGCCAGTCCTTGCCCCCATTTGTGGTGTAATAAAAACTGTTTTCCAAACCGTGTTGGCGCATAAAACCTGTTTTGGCATCCATAAACACAAAAGACTCACCCGCTGGACTGGGTAATGCGGTCCAATGTTTACCACCATCTTTGGTGTGAAAGAGGTAACCAACACTAAAGTTAATACCAGTGGCTTGTTTTGTCATTAACCATCCTACCCTTTCGTTTAGCCACTGCACTGACAGCGATTCGACTGGGTAGGCATGGCTGTCTGAAAGTACGAAACTGAGGTTGCTCTGAACTTCTTTCCAATCCATGCCAAAATTATTCGTCTTTAATAGGGTGGTTGTGATGTCTTCTTCGCTGCTTTCCAGACTGATAATCGTGCCTGTGCCATTATCAAAGAGTGCATAACTCTTCAGACCTAAGAGGTATTGTTTTGGGCTGATATTGGTCCAGCTTTGACCTTGATTTTTGCTTAAGTAAAGCGCTTCGCCAATGGCAACCCATAGTTTTTCCTCGTCCACAATACCAAATTGAAGCGATTCCAGGCCATTAAACCCCTGTGTGAGGGTCTGATTGCTCCCCTGGCTGAACACAGGAAAAGCACTAAAGCCTGATAAAAGCAATAAGACCGCAGCAATAATCCAGCTTAATAGGCGTGTGTATTTTTTCATTGTTTCCTCACATAAAGCGCTAAATTGAACGTTCAAAACGCTCAACAGATAGGTTGCAATTACTGTACCCAATGAAACAAGTGATGATTCAATGCTTACTATAATCCTACCAGAAAACAGAAATATCATATAGATGACTCTTCAGGCGTAGTCAGGGTCAAAAGCGTTAAAAAACCCATCCTTGACAACGAACATATGTTCTGATAGTATCATTAAAAGGCAAAAAGCGTGTAGCAAAAAGTGAAAATAAGAGGCGATATGGCAAAAATAACAAAGGGTCTCAGCCCAAGACATAAGAAAATTCTCAACTTCCTCGAAAAAACTCTGGCTAATCAAGGCCTTCCCCCCACCATTCGTGAAATCGGCGATAACACCCAAATTTCCTCCACATCTGTGGTCAACTATTATCTCGAACAGCTTGAGGAAGCCGGTTATATTGAACGTCGCGCTGGCGTATCGCGTGGTATCACCCTGATTAAAAATGCCGCCGGCAAAGCCATTCAGGACATAGGCCGCGCAATCGAGAACGTGGTGCAAACTGTGATGGTGCCCCTTGTTGGTAACATCGTAGCTGGTGAACCAATGCCGGTGCCCGCGTCCGATTTTAGTTATTATGACCCTGAATCTGGTATCGACATCGCGCGTAGCCTATTGCCCGCCCATGAAGCCGAAAATCAGCTTTATGCCCTTCGCGTACATGGCGACTCGATGATTGATGCCATGATTAACGATGGTGACATCGTAGTAATGCAACAAACAAACCAGGCTAAAAACGGCGATATGGTAGCAATTTGGCTCACCGACCGCGACGAAACCACCTTAAAGCATTTCTACTTCGAGAACGGTCACGTACGTCTGCAGCCAGCTAACCCAACCATGCAAGCTATTATCATCGACGATCCCAGCATCGTAAAAATTCAAGGCAAAGTCGTTTTGGTCATCAGGCAACTTGCCGAAAATTAACCTTTTCCATGACTATCTTTTCATTAAGGCATCGCGACACCGCGTTACTTTTTACTGCCGCCTGAACGCCACCTGACTTTCCAGGCAAAGCACCTAATCTCTCCAAAAACTGTTTTAAAAAATTCGGTTACAATGCCAATATGGCTTATTTTGAATACAACTACACTATTTTTCTGATTGGCGCGTTGGCTTTGCTCTTTAGCTTTCGCCTTTTTCGCGCTATACGCTACAAAGAGTTTAACCTGTCACGCGAACTCGTTATTCTCGCGCTTGCCCTGTTTGTTGCCTTTTTAAGTACCCAAACTTTTGAGCCATACTATATCCGCATGACAGATTCCATGCCTCGCTACAACCTTATTCCATTAAAATCAATCAGAAATCTATTCATTAAAGGGCTCACATACAACAATCCCGAAACCAAACACCTCCACACCCTAATCATCTACATCAATTTACTTGGAAATCTCTTAATTTTTGCCCCAATCGGTTTCTTTTCAGCCCTGCTCTTTAAAGAGCCAAAATGGTATAAAAGTCTTTTAGCGGGGTTTTCATTATCATTGTGTATCGAAATCGTTCAGATTTTTTTGATCACGCGCAGTTTTGACGTTGATGACCTGCTTCTCAACAGTCTCGGCACCCTCATTGGCTACCTCATTTTTAAACTTTTCATGCGCATTCCAGTATATAAAAGGTTTTCCAAAAAATCCGGCAACAGCCAGCGTCCCAAAGGCATTCTTTGGACGGCTCTTTACATTTTCACTGTTATTATCTTAAGCCTGGCAATATTCTTGCACCAATATAAACACTATTTAATCACGCCCTATGGCTAAAGGAACTTTATGCCTTAGCCTTGCGTCTAAATAATTATTACTGTAGCCAATTCGTGGCACTGTAAAGTGAGGATAATATGAAGAAACGTTTTTTAATTGCACTTAGTATGCTTTTACTGGTTGCATTTGTCTTATCAGCGTGTCAGAACGCGACCGAATCCCCTGAATTTGACCCCGCCTCAAAAACTCAGGTAGCTATTTTTGCACAAGCCACACTCACCAAGTTCGCCCAACAACAATCGGTTGAAACACCCACCGTTGAAGGCTTTCCCATCCAGGTGACTGATGAACCGGTTGTTACTGAAGACCCTACTGAGGTACCTGTCGAGACAGCTACAGAAGAACCAACCGAAGCACCCACTGAAGAGCCTACCGA
>CAZTEP010000008.1:0-3636 GCA_964612325.1 uncultured Anaerolineaceae bacterium | reverse complement strand
CCCTCAACCCACTGACCTGCCTCAACCTCCCGAAGGGTCTGAACGCGTCAGCTTCGATGCTGGCACCACCAACAAAACTATGTCTGGAACCGTTGAAGCCAACCAGACCAAACGCTACGTCGTTTGGATGAGCAAATGGCAATTGATGAACCTGGCGACATCTGGGGATTACGCTGCCTTTTTGCGCGTTATTTCACCCAGTGGAAAAGTATTGGTAGCTTTTGAAAACCGCTGGATATGGTACCGTGACTATGCTGAGGAAACCGGTGATTATATCGTTGAAGTATCGGGGCAAACTTATAAAAGCAACTATGAGCTCTATGTCAGCATTCCTCAAACCCTGCAATTTGAGCCCAATACCAATAAACTCATCGCGCGCGCTACGGTGCCGGCCAATTACACACATGATTTCGTACTCTATGCCAACCAGGGCCAAAAAATGACGATTACCCTCAGCGAACCTGATAAATTTATCATCGCGATTATTCACGTTGATAACAGCTCAATCCTCAAGTTCGAAGACAATCAAAACAGTTTTGATGCAACTTTGCCTAAAAGCGGTCTGTTTATCGTCAGTATTCGTTCAAAATCCAACGAAGCAACAACGGTTGATTTCAACTTGACAATAAAGTAATATTCAATTTTTCTGAAACAAAAACAACCCTACACCATGTGGGGTTGTCTTTAATTAATAAAAAGGTGTTCAGCTTTTCTTGTAGTTTCGCACAAATTGCTTTTGCATATAAGTGTCAATTGCCCATGGAATGCTTTGGCGTGTCCATTTTATCGCCTCATCGGCATCCAAACCCAACAAATCCTGTGCCAAACAAGCCATAAACATACCGGTGCGGCCTAAACCTGCGTGGCAATGCACAACAACATTTTTGCCGCCTTTTAGATGTTGAATAGTTTGAGCGATGGTTTTATCCCAATAGCCAGTCTCAGGCGCGCTAAAATCCTCAGTTGGAGCATAAACGATGTCAATTCCAGCCTCTGTGTAGCGGTTAAAAAGATCACCGCCCGAATTCTTTCTCGCTTCTGCTTCTGGACTTAAAACAACCGCGACATTCACACCTGCCTCAAGCAATAGAGCGAAAACTTCGTCCTTTGGATCAAACATCCAGCTTCCCGGCGTAGGCGAACGATAAAGCGAACCTTTGGTAGTAACCGACATTTTGGTCAGCAATGCCATGCCCGGGAATTTCTGTTCTGGAGGTAAGACGTTTTTATTGTTTTCATCTTTAATCATTTCAAACACTATCTCTACCGCCTCAACCGGAAGAGGTCCATAAAGATGAGGGAAAAGCATTTCACCGCCCTCCAAGTTCTCATAAATCACAGGGGCATCAAGCTTATCGGTGTTTATCTTTAAACAAATCAAATCAGGGGTGTCTGCAAACAAGTTGTCAGCTGTTTTTTGCAATTGATAATGATCAGAACAATGAATAAAGCCATCTTGTGCGTAGCCCTTAGGAGAATAAACGCCCTTTTCTATGGCGGCCTGCCATTCGGGTTTGGTTGTGTAATGATAAATCATACGCTGTCCTTTCTTTATTGAAGTTTTACCAGCCTTTCATTGATATTGCCAATGAATGGGCTTTTTGTTTAGGCTTTTGTCGCCCCCCAATTTCACAGTTAGGTGTATAATATGCCTTGGTAAAGAGGAGGAACATTGAAAGCAAAAGTTGACCAAAATGTGTGTATTGGCTGTGGCATTTGTGAAGGTGATTTGCCCGAAGTTTTTCACATCGGAGATGCAGGTCTCGCCGAAGTTATTATTGACCCCATTGAAGCTAAGTTTCACGACCGTCTGAAACAAATTGTTGAGGAATGCCCCACAACTGCCATCAGCATTGAAGAAGAAACAACAACAGGGTCTTGCTGTTGCCAAGACGGCAAACCCGTTGATAAAGAAACAAGCAAAACCAACACCGAAAGGAATAACAATATGAAAATTAAAGTTCAAGATGATTTATGCATTGGCTGTGGTATCTGCGAAGGTATCGCCCCCGAAGTCTTTAGCCTTGAGACCGAACCCTACGCGGTTGTTCTTTTGGATCCCATTCCCGAAGAATTCCAGGATGCTGTTCGCGAAGCCGCTGATGCCTGCCCAGAAGCTGCCATCGTAATCGAAGAGTAGTCTTTCAACAACCCAAAGCACACCACCGTGAAAGCATGGTGGTGTGCTTTTGTGTTTCTATACCCATTAATCAATTAAACAGGCTTTTTGCTTTTCAGCTAAAATAAGGCTATGAGCAAAAATCAAAACCAAAAGAAACGAATTCTCATAGTTACCAGTGATGCTGGTTTTGGTCACCGTCGCAGTGCCGAATCGGTCGAGAAAGCACTCATCAATCAATATGCTGAGCAAGTCGATGTTTTAGTGGCTAATCCTATTACCGAAACCAACAAAGCCTTATTCTTGAAATCAGTCGAAAAAAACTACAATCTTGGTGTTAAAAACACCCCTGGCCTTTATCGTCTTGGATATCAACTCAGCGATAACCGCCAGATTAGTGACGTTATGGACGGCGCATTAACACTTGCGTTAACTGCCAGTTTGCGTGAAGTTATTAATGATTTTCAGCCTCACGCTATTCTCAACACCAATGAAATGTTTAACTCTGCGGTGGGTGCTGCACTTGATCTGCTAAAAATGCACATGCCGTATTTCACCGTTGTTACCGATTTCGCGGATGTGCACGCGCTTTGGTTTAGCAAAGATCCCGATGCTTACTTTTTAGCCTCCGACTGGGTAAGCGTTCGCGCGCTCGAAAACGACATTTCTGCTGAAAAACTTATCGTTACTGGCATTCCAGTTGATCCAATTTACGCAGAACCGCTTGAAAGCAAAACTAAACTTCGCAAAAAACTCAAGCTTGATCCCAATCTCTGCACTCTGCTCATTGTCGGCGGTGAACGTGTAAAGAATGTTATTGAAACCGTTGAAGCTTTACAGGAACTTAAGCATGTTTTTCAGGTCGTCGCGATTGCCGGTGGCAGCGATAGACTCTTCCTTGACTTAGTCAATATGAAGGTCAATTATCCCCTGCACGTTGAACATTTCACCGATAATATGCCCGATTGGTTACGCGCTTCGGACATTTTGCTTACCAAAGCCGGCGGATTAATCCTTTCAGAGGGTTTGGCGGCGGGTTTACCAATCCTTATCATTCATTATTTATCTGGCCAGGAAGAGGGAAATATTCGTTATGTGCTCAGTCACCAGGCTGGCGCGCATCCATCCAACGCGGGCGAAACCATCGCCACCTTAAACCACTGGCTCAAAGATGAACAACGTGCCCTAAAACTCACCGCTCAAGCCGCCAAACTGATTGGCAAACCCAACGCGGCCAGCCAAGTGGCACAAACCCTATGGGAGTCCATTCCCTAAGCAAAAACAGATACTTTTCAAGCAGAACCGCGACACCTCAATAACGATGAAAGTCCAAAGCTTAAAACCTCAATCACCTCATCAGAGTCATACCTCCTTGCCTGAAAGTATCGCGAACGAGTTTCCTCAGACAGGCTCAGCTAAGGCATTAGATAATGTCTGTAAGCCAAAATTCACATCAGGCCAAGAAACCGTCAAAAACAATAATCTTTTCAGCATCATCACGCTAATCATCGTTACCA
>CAZTEP010000007.1:0-14515 GCA_964612325.1 uncultured Anaerolineaceae bacterium | reverse complement strand
CTCTTCCGATCTAGCGCTGAAGGTATCCTGATAACCTTCCATAATCAAGGGATCAGTGGAGATAATCTTGAAGCCTTTGAAAGTAGACATAAAGACATTGAAAGCACCAACTGGTTGTTTGTCAAAGATAGCAGATTCTTGTTTGGCGCGGTCGAAGCCCATGATGTATGAAATCATGATGTCGGCCATTTCAAGATTGCTGCCATCGTGCCATTTGACCACGTCAAAGAGGTCTTCGCGGAAGTAAACTACCGCTTTCGCAGTTGATGTAACTTTGGTCACAGCCTTCTTATCAGCAAGAGCCTGGGTTAAGCCAGGAATGGAGTCTTGTGCGGTTGTGAGTGCTGCCTGAGCTTCTTCAACCGCGGCTTCAGCTTCGGCTACGGCTTCTTCTTCAGCGTCTTCGCCAAGTTCTTCAAGTGCGGCTTGAGCTTCTGCCAAAGCTTCTTCAAGTGGCGGAATGGATTCTTCGGCGGCTTTCAAAGCTTCTTCGGCTTTGGCAACATCCAAAACAATTTTCTCATCAACGGTGATGAAGGTTTGAGTTTCAGCATCCCAGTCAGCCCAGGCATCGCCAGGAACTTCAATTTCATCAACGAAGTCGAGTGTAAGCCAATCCAAAGTTTTCTGGACGGGTAAACCTTCCAAAACGGTAACTTCGGCCTTGTCAACCCAGAAGGCGTTCAAGAGACCGGTGTAGGGGTCATAGGTTGTGGCATAACCAACGGTCATGCGCACGGCACCTTGGTCAGAAGTGGTGTTTGAACCACGAACAGGGTTCCATGGACCATTGAAGAGGAATGGCTGGGTAGCCCAGCGCACTGTTCCACCTTCTTTGTCAGCCCAGCGGAGGGTGAAGGGGGTAATTTGAGCGCTTTCAACACCTGCAGCCAGGTCAGTTGTCACAACGAGACCTTCCTGGTGAGGAACAAAGCGTTTGCTGTCAACGACCATTACTTGCAGGGAATCTTCAAGTGAGAGTTCAAGAGCGCGAGCCATCATATCAGCACGCTCTTCCATGGTGGTAAATTCGCGGTTGTAGAGTTTGTCGCCTAATTCCTGGAATTCGGGATCGGAATCATTTTCCATGAAGACAGGCAAGCCTTGTGCGGAGGTGGGCAGGTACATTTCCTGGAAGATGTTGGATTGGTCACGGTTCAGAACCGAAGCACCCCATCCACCAGTATAGATGTGCCATTCGCCAGCTTTGGGATCGCCAGCAATCCAGATGGGTCCAAGGTCGCCACCGGTGCCTTCTTTGAAGTCAACGGCGAAACCTAATTTTTCCATTTGTCCGGCCAGGTAAGTTCCCCAGGCTTTGCGGGTACCATCACCATCGTTGCGAACCAGGAAGATAACTTCATATTGTTCGCCATCAGCGTTCATATACTTGCCATTAGTCAAAGGATAACCAGCTGCTTCCATTTCCGCATCAATGATTTCTTTGGCTTTGTCGAAGTTGTATGCGTATTTGGTTTCAAGTCGGCGCGCGGTATCAGCCAAGAGCGCATAATCTCCAAAGTTGGTCATGATAGCAAACCACTTGGGCAATGCACCACCAGCATAGAACTCCTGATTGATGTAATTGCGGTCAATCAAATAGTTGAATGCTTCGCGAATCTTGCGATTGCGGAAGACGTTGATGCCTTCGTTAAATTCTGCAGGGTTGAATTGAATGGTGTAATAGGTACCATTCGAGGTGGTGTAGGGCAAGCCTGAAGCAGCCAATTGGTCAAGGTCATTGGTACCAAAACCATTGACATAGGTGTCGATGGTGTTGGCTTCCATTTGAACAATAACCGACGGTCCATCAATGACCGAAACAACGATTTCGTCCAGCCAGCCACCCTTGCGGGTTGTTCCGACTGGTTCAACCGGTGTATCTACTTCACCGGGAGTTTGGGGTCCCTCTTGTACGGGCTCGACAGGTTGTGTCTTCTTACAAGCAGACAACATCAACGCGAAGACCATGACCAGAGAGAACAGAATGTAGGTAAAACGTTTCATACAAAATCCTCCTTAATAGGTTTAGGGTGAAAAGTATTGGGTTTAGTTGTTTGATAATGCATTGGCAGGTTCTCCACTAACCTTTTTTGCTAATTACAGTTCTAAGCCCAGTTGGACAACCCATCGAAATATATGGGTTTGGTTATAAAAATGTTAGCATAAGGCTTGAAACCTGTCAAGCAAATTAAGACCTTTGAAATAGGCACTAAATAGCACCTTAAAAGCGTCCTTTTACTTTTTTTTAGCCTTATTTCATCCTTTAAAAGGCAAAAAACACGACACAATGCCGTGTTTTTATGAGCTCAAATACATGTGGTTTTTCCTTAAGGTTGTCTTGGACTAATTTGTTCAAGCGCATCGAATTTTGGGTTTTCGGGCAAACTGATCTCATTTGATGCCAACCAAACCCTTAGCTGTGGCATCAAGAGCACTGCGGGGACATGTTCAGCCATCAGGTCATTGGTGTTCCCAATCATACAGTTATAATCAAAATCATTAGACACATAACCGGAAATATTTGTGCCAATCCAAGCATTATTATATGTTGGTTTTTGTCCTGAGGTGTAAAGCTCGCAAATTGAACAAGGCAACTTTCCCCAATTGACAATCGCCATGTCAAAATTCCGCCCAAAAAGCGGCCCTTCTGGACCAGGCGCATAAAGTTGTCTAACAGGTATGCTCTGATGAGTCACCTCAATACCACATTCCGCTAATCGTCTCACAACTTCCCCGGCAATCGCCTTACTTTGCGCGCTCTCGCCACTCAAGAGGGTCACGCTAAAAGGTGTGTCGTCTGCGACATTCCAAACCCCTTTGGATATCCGTGTGCTATCAGAGCCTTTTTGCAAAATCCAGCCTGCTTCCGTCAGAGCGACTTTAGGGTCAGTTAACTTTGACTCGGGCATAAGTTTCTCGATATCAACCCCAGGAGGCAAATTGGAGACAATCCAATCTTTGTTCAACAAGGTGGCTGTGATATTTGGCTCAGAAAGACAAGCCGCAATCGCCTGCCGCAGTTCTGGACTGGAAAAATAATCCACGCGACTGGCTGTGATGGGATTGTTTCCATTAGCAATATCAAAATCTATCGTCCTCACGCCAAAAACCAATTGCTCAACCAGTTCAAAATCTTCAATAACGATCTGATACTTCTGAGCAAGCTCATTCATTAGCGCTTCATCCAGACTTTCAAGCTGATAGCTTTTATCAAGAATTTGGCACTCACCGCGTTCAAGCATTTCAAGAGCTTTTTCAAGATTAGGAACTATTAAAAAGTTGAGAAAGTCAAAGCCTGTTGTTTCATCAAATTGATTTATATAATAAGGATTCTTTTCAAAGCGTATCTGCTTGCCTTTTTGACGATCAATGATGCGCCAGGGACCCCATCCGGGTGGTGTATGCGCAGACATGGGGTGAATTAGAAGATCTTCATCATCCAATGTTTCAAAAATATGCGCGGGCAAAGGTTTCCAGAAAAATGGCTCCGCGTCTGTAGCTATAAAACCCGGGATACCCGTCCAGCGAATGGTGTATTCATCAATCGCTTCAAGATTAGCCGTGCGATCAAAAGCCCATCGTTCGCCGGGTAAACCCAATCGTCGCGCAAGATGGTAAGAATAGAGCACATCATGTGCGGCAAGTGGTTCACCATCTGACCACAATTGACCTTCATTGATCTTATATATAATAGTAGAGCGTGTCATGTGATAGCTATCGTTACGTTGCCATTGAACGACACTGTCGCCTTCTTCAACCGTGTAGACGAAGGTTGTTGGCCGTAATATACTCACAACATTAGAAGCATCCAACACGGTCATCCCCTCTTCAATTAATACAGTGTCTAACATAAAAAGATCAGGAGTTTCAAGCGTTGGAATGACTGAAAGCAAACTGGCATTATTAGATGAACCATAAAGCGCGACATAGACACTTTGCTTGGCCAAAGAATCACGTCCATCATAACGATACAAGGAAACCGGCTCATTGGCAATGCAAACATTAAGCACGCTTGGCAAAACCTCAGTTGGTGTTGCAGTTGACAATTCAACATGAGATGTTTTTGTCTTTTGTGAAACAGCAGTTACGATTGGCTTAGGTTCTGTTATTGTTTTTGAATCGCAAGCTGTCAAAACTAACAAACCGGCCATCATCCATAAGACCAGTCTGATAAAAGGGTTAATCTTCATCCTCGTCCTCTTCAAAGGTATCATCCTGTGGCTGACCAAAACGCAATCGCAAATAAGAGTCATAACGATGTGGATGAATTTTGCCAGTCTCACTGGCTTCTCTCACCGCGCAACCGGGTTCGTGGCTATGGGTGCAGTCGTTGAACTGACAGTAAGGCACCAAGGGCGCGATTTCAATAAAATAGGCATCCAACTCTTCACCTTCAATATCCCAAAGCGCGACCGTGCGCAACCCAGGCACATCAGCAATATAGCCACCTTCAGGCAAGGGTATCAACTGTTTCACCTGGGTGGTGTGTTTGCCTTTGCCCACACCGACCTGGCTCACTTCACCCACTTCTAATTTAACTCCCGGAATAGTCGCATTAATCAAACTGCTTTTACCCACGCCGCTGGGACCTGCCAGGGTACTGAGCTTGCCGACAAAACGTTCGCGTAGCTCAGCAGTACCTTCGCCGGTTCTCGCGCTGGCATAAATCACGGGATATCCAATATCTTCATAAAGACCAAATATTTCCCTGGCTGCCTCCAGACCAATTAGGTCTGTTTTATTGGCAACAATCACCGAAGGGATGTGGGCTCTTTCGGCAACCACCAAAAAGCGATCCAACATTCTCAGCCGAGGTTCAGGGTTCGAGACCGCAAAAACAAAAAAGGCTTGGTCCGGATTGGCTAAAATGATTTGCTGATAATCATAATTCACCCCCGAAAGTTTCCTCGAAAGCACACTATGCCGTGGTAAAACTTCTTCAATACGTCCACTGCCATCAGCTTGTGGCGCGACCATTACCTGGTCACCCACCGCAACCAAATCGCCTTCTGCGCGTCCACGTCGCAAACGCCCTCGCACACGGCACTGAAAATCACCCTGCTCAGTACGCACAGTCATATACCCGGCTTGAGAGCGAATCACCAACCCCTGAATCAAAGCCAACTCATCACTCAAAGATTATTCCTCTTCTTTTTCTTTGAGTTGATAGGGGCGTTCTTCCCAGGGCAAGATAACACCGGGTTCATCAGCGTTTGAATAATACAAAGAGACCGCGCGCCTAAAGAGAGGCGCTGCCATCGCGGATCCTTCACCGGCGTATTCTAAAATAACCGCTATGGCGATATCTGGCTTTTCGGGATCTTCATTAAAAGTGTAACCAATAAACCAGGCATGAGGAATGCCCAGAGATGTCTCCGCCGTGCCAGTTTTGCCAGCCAGGTTGCCACTGAAGCGCTCAAACTGATAAGCTGCTGTGCCTCGCGGATTTCGGATAACCTGAATCATACCGTCTTGAATGGCTTCAAGGTTTTCTGGCAGGGTGTCTACCTTGCGAATTAGCTCTGGTTCAAACACATAACTTGGTTCTTCATCCATAAAACTGATGCGCTCGACGACTGTTGGTCGATAAAGATAGCCTCCGTTGCCAATAGCGGCGGCTAAATTTGCCGCTTGTAAAGCATTAATCTGCAAAGTGCCCTGGCCGATTGCCATTTGGAAGTACTCAAAAGCATCATCCGGATAATTAACCGTTCCGGCAACTTCTTCAATTTCAATACCAGTTAAAGCCCCAAAACCATAATTAATAGCTTCATCAGGAATCGAACTGGTATAGCCATCATTCCAAAGGGTTAAACCGATATGCCAAAACCATGGATTACAAGAGCGCATTAAACCTTCAACCAAGGTAAGTGGCCCGTCAGCATCGAAGCCCCAGGTGAGTGTCCAGTTTTTGCCAACCCAGCCAGCGTATTCTGTCCATTGTTGATCACAGTTATAAACACGGTCGGGAGTAAACACGCCAGTTTGTAAAGCTGACACCATGCTAACGACCTTAAAAATAGAGCCGGGCGGATAAACGCCTTGGGTCGCACGATTATAAAGCGGCTGACGCACATTCTGAATGAGATCTGCCACTTCATAATGGGTGTGAATGAGGGGATTGAAAATGTTGGGGTCAAACGTTGGGTTTGAGACCATAGCCAATACACGACCGGTATCCCGTTCCATTACTACTACCGCACCAACCTGATCGCCCATGGAGCGTTGCAACCAATACTGCAAGCGACTATCAATTGTCGTTGTGATGGATTGGGCTGGTTTGGCTTCTGTGGATGCAATTTTGGTTACAATACGTCCTTCGGGATTTTTCACATAGAGGTCTGCGCCTCGCGTACCAGCCAGGTAGCGTTCGCCCCACAGTTCAAGACCACTCGCGCCAACTGTTTCATCTACTTTATAACCAAGACGCTGGTAGTGTTCCTGGTTTTCCGCGGTGATACTCAACATATAACCGGTTACATGTGGCGCGATACCGTTATCATAATAAAAACGTGATTTAAAAGGCCTCAAATAAAGACCTTCATAAAAATCAATGCGCGCGCTGTTTTCTTTGGCTACCTCAGATGAAATGTCTCCAATCGTCACCGACCATTCCGGTTGAGCGTAAGCATATTTGCGCCGCACAGCATCTTCACTTTGATTAGTCAGTTCAGCAAGAAGCGCTACCAAACTGTCTTCTTGCTCATCATTGATACGTCCTGGCACAACAACCAAAGAGGCGGCATCATCATGCGCCACCAAAGGGTAATTGTTTGAAGCGTCTGAAGAATAGATGTTGCCCCGCGTTGGGATTGTGAGCACCAATTCAAGATAATTTCCATCGCTTAATTCCGGCAAAATCATGCTGGGATCCCAATGCACCAGCCAGCGATCTTCCACCAAACTAAGATTCATCAATGTTTCACGTTCAAGCACCCCAATTAAATTGGTATCATAGCTCACCCGATAACTCACTTGCGCGTTGTCTGTGCTAAGCAAATTAGAAAGAATGGTAAAGCTGACCGTTTTCATGGTCACATCAATGGCTGTCTTTTTGTGAATGGCAGTAAAATCCTCCTGACTAATTGCAGCCTGTGACTCTTGACTCAAAAGCGCGTACATACCCGCGTAATCCTCAGCACTCCAAAGATTGAGATAGCTCAGAGCGGCTTCTTCAGCGTCTGGCAATTCCTCGCGCGATACCATCGGACTGGGTAAGGTCGCTGTGTTCTCTACTGTTGGTGTTGGATTCTTTGAGGAAAGGCCTGTGTTTTCACATGCGCTCAACAAAAAAGTAAAAATGACAAAGAGTAAAATAAACCGTTTCATAACTCTAACCTTTAACGCATTCCCATTGTGGATGCTCTAATAACTCTGAATAAATATCACAAGTCGACCGGGTATATGCCTGACAGGCTTCCTCTAAATTAACCGTTGTATATAAACCAAAAACCTCAAGCATGCCTTTCAAATGACATAAAGGCAAACCCATCACATTGGCATAACAACCTTCAATTTTCGAAACCGGATGAAAAACATCGTCTTGGATTGCATAACCACCAGCCTTATCGCGATAGCTGCCTGTACATATGTAGGCCTGTGCTTCTGCCATGCTCCAATCACGCATGGTTACAAGAGTTCTACAAACAGATTGGCACGTTTTACCTGCACTTACATCACGCAAAAAAAGCGCGGTGTATACCTCATGGTCACGGCCTCGCAAAGCGGCTAAGGTTTGGTGTGCTTCTTCATCACTCGCTGGTTTGCCAAGAATTTGGCCATTGAGATGCACAAGCGTATCTGCTGATAATATCAACTCCTCTTCTTTAGCCTTCACATGCCTCCCTTTCGCTTTAGCCAAGTCTAAAACATAGTCAAACACATTTTGCCCTGTTCGTTTGGGTTCAATAAAAGTGCCCGGACGGGTTTCAAATGGCAAGCCTAAGAGAGACAGTATCTCTTTACGCCGTGGCGATGCCGAAGCAAGAATCAGACGTTGTTTTTCTTCCATAGCTGAAGTTGATTCTAACATGAATCAAGTACATCGAAAGGAGCAGCCTGCGTCAGGACGTTAATCCGCGCTCGCTTTAATCTGGAAACTGTCAAAATCTGAAGCCAAATAAGTGTTTGGAAAAATCGCTTGTGCTTCACTCAAAATAGAATCTTCACGGTAACGGCGCGAGACGTGATTCAAAATGAGCTGTTTAACACCGGCTTCTTTAGCCAGTTGCGCGCTTTGAGCAGCGGTTGAATGGCCAAATTGATTGGCCATCTCCAATTCTTCTTCAAGGTACGTGGCCTCAATAACCAGAGCATCCGCGCCACGCACTTGCTCTATCAATTTAAAAGGCTTACCAACATCACCCACCACAGCTAATTTTGTGCCCGGCCTCGCTTCACCCATCACCATGTCTGGTGTAATCACGCGTCCATCAGCCAATGTGATTGCTTTACCCTGCACCAAATCCCTTCGCCATGGTCCTGGAGGAATATTTAAAGACTCAGCCACATCTGCTAAGAAGGGACGGTGTGAAAACTCTTCAAATAAGAAACCCAAAGAGCTTCCCCCGCGATGGTCAACCGAAAAAGCCTTGATTTGAAACTTATCATCTGAGAAAATAACACCCGGACTGATTTCAAGCAGATTCAAAGGCATGCCCGGATCCTGCCCACGCAAAACGACGCCATAGAGCAAATCATGCACACGATCGAGAGTATAACGATTGCCATAGATATTAATTTCGTCAATCGCCTCCCACCGCATAAAGGTAGAAAGCAAACCAGCCAAACCTAAAATATGGTCAAGATGACCATGCGTGAGCAGAATATGGTTGAGACGCTTAAAGCCAATACCCGAGCGTAAAATCTGCCGTTGGGTACCTTCGCCACAATCCACCATAAAACGATACTCATCGTGCATAACGACAAGTGAAGACAAACCACGACGAATGGAAGGCGCCGAGGCTGAGGTGCCTAAAAAGATGAGGTCAAACAAATTATGGACTCCCTCTTATCTTTTGCCGCCGGTCAATTGCTTCATTACTGTAAAAGCGTTTAATCCCGCTTTGATACTATCTGAGCCTGAAAGCGGAAAGCGTCCTTCGTTAGCTTCCATCTCTTTCACCAGGTTTTGTGCCATTTTCAAACCAACTAACGCACCGATTAAAGTGCCAGCGATGATAATCATCGTTTTTCCAGTTTTGTTCATAATCTATCCTTCCGGAGTCATTCGATCTTTAAAACTTTTTCCAACTTGTTTCACTTTGCTTCCGAGTTCACTTGCAGCAATTATTGGTTTAACCGCGCCATCAGCAACACCACGCAAAGTTTCTTCGGCTTGCACTGTGCCTTCCAAAGCTATTTTGCCGTATCTGGGTAAAGTCTGGTTCAATTTATATATACCGTCAATCGCCTTAATGAAGATCCAAATTAAAAGCGCGCCAATCAACAAAGCCAGGAACAACACGACAATCAATGTAATCTGCCCTGTCTTGAATCCAGCCCCCTCGGGGCCTTTAATCGCTATTACAATCGCCACGGCTAATACAATCAACAAAACAACGGCAGTAATAATAACCGGCAAAATGATTTGCTGAAAGGACTGCTTTTTTTGTCTTTCCCGCGCTTCAAAATGCATCATTTCAACTTTGAGTTTACTTTCATCGTTCATGCCTTCATTTTAGCACGTTCTGGCTTGCTTTTCATTGCAATTATTAACTTTGCTGCATATTATTGTTTTTTGAGATAAAAAATCCTTCCAAATTTTGAAATCTTTAATGTATAATGGTAGTAAGAAAAAAATACACGCAGGGGTTCTGTGTTTTTGACCTCAACAGGCACCCTGGCGGTGAAATCGGATAACGATTTGTTTGGCAGTTTTGTTTCTGAGATTTATCTCAGTTTGATTTTGGAAAAGAACTAAGCGAATGCTTACTGACACCTTTCATTCAATTGATTACCTCAGCCAACCAAAAAGGCGCAAACCTTTTTGTTGATTTATTTGTGTTGGCTCTTGCACGTTAGTGCTTTCTTTTTCATAACACCCAAATCTGCTGAATTTGTCTTTGTTTTGCCATACCATTTCATCGCGCCGTTGCCTGACGTGTGATAACTTGATGATATGAGCAAAGAGATAACAGCAATCACGCCACAAAAGGGCAACCCCCACAGACTAAATATCAGTCTCGATGGCACATACGCTTTTTCGCTTGATCGCATGAGCGCAGCCTGGCTCAAGCTTGGCCAAAACTTAAGTGCTTCTGAGATCGAAGATCTCAAAGCGCGTGATGAAATAGAAGTCGCTTTTAATCGCGCCTCGCACTTTCTAAGTTTTCGAGCTCGTTCTGAAACCGAAATGCTTAGCTATCTAAGTGATAAGGGATTTAGCGAGGCTGTCTCTGAAAATGTCATCAACCGTCTCAAAGAAGAGCGCTTGCTTGGCGACCACCGCTTCGCGCAAGATTGGATTGACAACCGCGTTAGTTTTCGTCCGCGCAGTCAATTGCAATTGCGCCACGAGCTCCGTCAAAAGGGTTTACAAGAAAATATCATTGAAGATGCCCTGCAAAAGGCGAATCTGGATGATATCGAACTCGCGACTGTGGCTGGCAAAAAGCTCATTAAGCGCTACACAAACCTTGGCTGGCAAGACTTTCGCCGGAAAATGGCTGCCGCTTTGGCTCGGCGAGGTTTCAGTTACGAAACCTCTCACACCGTGACCAAACAACTTTGGGATGAAACGCACACAGATACCCAAGCGTGACAATACTATGGAGCATTGGAAATGAATTTATTTGACAAACTGTTTGATTTAGACCCTGTCCTATGGATTTGGGTCGTGCTGGCGCTAATCATCGGCATCCTCATCAGCCTGTTGATTGTCTCAAACATCTACAAAACCCGCGCCATTCGCCTTAAACGCACCGCTGACGACATCATTGCCGCTGCCAACGAAGAAGCCCAGGCAACAAAGCTCGAAGCCAAAGATGACGCACTAAAAATCACGCGCCAGGCTGAAAATGAACTGCAACAACGTCGTAGCGAACTTAACAAAGAAGATGACCGCCTGGTAAAACGTCGCGAAGAACTTGACCGACGCTTTGACCAAATGCAACAACGTGAAAGCTCATTGAACAAACGTCAAAGCAGTATCGACAAACGCGCCAATGAGATTGAAAATCTCTATGAAGAACGCCTCAAGGAACTTCAACGCGTTGCCGAATTAAGTACCGAAGATGCCCGAAACATCCTGCTTGAAGAAGTTGAACGCACTGCCCGCAACGACATGGCACGCATCATACGCCAAATTGAAAATGAAGCCCGTGAGATGGGTGAAGAAAAAGCCCGTGAACTCATTGCCGATGCTATTCAACGTGTTGCTTCAGATAAAGTAGCTGAGGTCACCACCTCTGTAGTCACCTTGCCCAATGAAGAGATGAAGGGTCGTATCGTTGGCCGTAACGGTCGCAATATTCGCAGTTTTGAACAAGCTACTGGCGTGGATGTCATCGTTGATGACACCCCCGAAGCGGTTACCATTTCCTGTTTCGACTCAGTACGCCGCGAAATTGCACGTAGAACCCTGACTCGTTTGGTACAAGACGGTCGCATCCACCCCGCGTTCATCGAAAAGATTTTGAGTGAAGAACGCGCTGAGATGGAGAAAGACATCGTCAAAGCCGGTAATGAGGCCGCTTATGAAGCTTCAGTGCATGGTTTGCACCCCGAGATTATCAAAAAGTTAGGTCGCCTCAAATTCCGCAGCTCATATGGGCAAAACCAATTGGCACACGCTGTTGAAACCAGCAAAATCGCCAGTGTTTTGGCGGCTGAACTTGGCGCGAATATTGAAATTGCTAAAGCCGGCGCGCTTTTGCACGACCTTGGCAAAGCCATGGACCACAACACTGATGGTACCCACGCACAAATTGGTGCTGAGTTTGCTAAACGCCATGGCGTTAGTCCAGCGGTGGTTAATATCATCGCATCACATCATCACGAAGTAGATCAAGCCTCGGTTGAAGCTGTCATCGTTGAAGCTGCTGATGCGATTTCAGGTGCCCGCCCTGGTGCACGCCGTGAAGATCTGGAACAATACATCAAACGCCTCAAAGCACTTGAAAATATCGCCAACCAACACAAAGGCGTTGAGTCAAGCTTCGCCATTCAGGCCGGCCGTGAGGTGCGCATTATCGTGAAACCTGAAGAAATTGATGACTACCAAGCGCATGAACTGGCCAAGAAAATTTCTGAGGAAATTGAAGAAACCTTACAATATCCCGGACAAATCTGCGTGACCGTCATTCGCGAAACCCGTTCAGTGAGTTACGCGAAGTAACAAATAAAAGCAAAAAGCCTCGTCAATCCGAGGCTTTTTTATAACGAATAAACTCAAACGGAGGTGCCTATGAACACAAAATTAACCTGGTATGGCCATGCTGCGCTTGGCTTATTAACAGGAGAACACAAAATTCTCGTTGACCCCTTTTTTACCGGCAATCCGGTCGCTGCTATTAGTGCTGATGAGGCTAAGGCCGATTTCATCATCATCACACACGGTCATGGTGACCATATCGGAGACACACAGGCCATCGCCAAACGCGAAAACGCCCTCATCATCAGCAACTTTGAAATCGCGGAATGGCTTGCCGCGCAAGGTTTTCAAACTCATGGGCAGCAACTGGGTGGCGGTTTCAAGCATCCCTTTGGTTATCTAAAGCTGACCTTAGCTCTGCATGGTTCAGCCTTGCCTGATGGTAGCTACGGTGGAAACCCAACAGGACTTTTACTTACCACAGATGATGGTAAAAAGATTTACATGGCCGGCGACACCGGTTTGTTTGGCGACATGAAACTGATTGGCGATGAAGATATTGACCTGGCAGTTATCCCCATTGGTGACAATTACACCATGGGACCAGACGATGCTTTGATTGCTGTGAAACTTTTACGCCCCAAAGTTGTTGTTCCCATCCATTACAACACCTGGCCACTCATCGAGCAAGATCCTTATGCCTGGAAAGAGCGTGTCGAGGCAGAAACAAACACCAAAGTTGTAGTTCTTAACCCGGGTGAGAGCATCCAGTTTGGAGAATAAAAAACTTTCATAAAAAAAGGAGGCTTCAGCCTCCTTTTTTGTATATGTTTACCCATAAATTAGTTCTTTCGTGTTCGCAACATGTAGAACAACAAACCCAGGCCTGAAAGCAGGATAACGCCGCCCAAAATGAAGAGAAGCGGTGAGCGACTGCCCACTTCAGTCTGTTGGCTCGCTTCAGGTGTTGCCTCTTGCGCGCCAAAATCAATTGTCATCGTTGCGCCGGCAGTAATGGTCACAGCATGCGAGTTCGCGGTAGTTGTGTTGAAACCATCCGGAATAGCAACCGAAATATTATATTCCCCGGGTGGCAACTCCGGAAAACAAAGCGGTGTTACAACTTCAGGATCACCCGCGACAGTTGTGCCAACCTTTGAGACAGTACCAAGACGGTCATTAATACTCACTTCACCACCATACAAAAAGCTTTCGCCAGCATCACGCATAGCGTTGCCATTTTTATCATGGAAAAGCACCACACAAATACGGCCAACATTTAAAACAGCGGTTGGACTTGATTCAACATCAATCGGAGGTTCAGTGGGTTGTGGCTCTTGTGGACCTTCAGTTACCTCAACAGGAACAGGCGTAGGCGGTTCGCTGGGTGCGGTCACCTTCGCCACCAACAACTTACGACCTATCCAAATCGTACAATCTTTATCAAGACCGTTGTAATCGATAATCTGCTGAACGGAAACATCAAATTTCTCTGCAATAGTTGAACAAAAATCACCTTCAGCTACGGTGTAATAAATATTACCTTCAGCATCAGGCGTGGGAGTCTGATACTGGGCGTCAACCGCAACAAGACCACCCATAGAACTTAGTAGTCCCAATATAATAGAAAAGCACAGAATAGATGCCAAAAGGCTGGGATTCTTTTTCATTTTCATAGATACCTCTTCTTGGATAGATTATATCATTGACTTAAAAGTGTATGAAATGCAATGACACTATTTCGGTGGCAAAGATACAGTCCTCTTCAAGCCAGGATTTTACTTCAAAAGCGATGGCATTGTTTTTTCGTTACCCTTTTTTTCACAGATTAGCAAGCCATCATGAAGGTTCTATGAAAGCTGATATCCGCTCTAATCTACCTTATAATAAATACATCACCATACCCGGAGGAATGAGATGCAAAAAGTTTTATTTTATGCCATGATGGGTGAGAAGATGTGTTTTCAGCACATTTTACTCAACGCCCTTGACCTAACCGAAGCCGGAGTTGAGGTAAAAATCATCTTTGAAGGCCAATCGGTCAAATTACCCGCGGTGCTCGTTGAAGAAGGCAACAAGCTTTTCCAAAAAGCAATTGATAAAGGCTTAATTGCCGGCATTTGCCTGGCCTGTTCGCGCGCTTTGGATGTGTATGAACAAAACCTGGCCACTAAACTGCCCATGCTGGATGATATGATG
>CAZTEP010000006.1:0-15215 GCA_964612325.1 uncultured Anaerolineaceae bacterium | reverse complement strand
ATTTTGTGCGCGCCTATGCTGAAACCTATGGGCTGCCCGTGAGCATCAGCAACTGTACCAACAATTATGGCCCCCGCCAATTCCCTGAAAAACTCATTCCACTTATGATTCTCAATGCGGTGAGTGGCAAAGCACTGCCTATTTACGGCGATGGAATGCAAATCCGCGACTGGCTCTATGTAGATGACCATTGCGAAGGCATTTGGAAAGTAGCAACCCAGGGTCGCCCCGGCGAAACCTATTGCATCGGTGGTGATAACCAACCACCCAACATTCAAATTGTTAAAACCATATGCGCCATTTTGGATGAACTCCTGCCTGATTCAGAGTTTGTCCCACACGAACAGCTCATTACATATGTTACTGACCGACCCGGCCATGACCGACGCTACGACATCACAATCGACAAAATCAACAGCGAACTTGGTTGGGAACCTACCCACGACTTGCATCGAGGGCTGGTGGATACCATCAAATGGTATCTGGATAATCCGCAATGGATATCGGCGATTGTGAAACATTCAGATTACGATACCTGGCTAAACAAAAACTACGGAGAAAGAAAGGCATAACATGAAAGGTATTATCCTCGCCGGCGGAAAAGGCACCCGCCTCTACCCATTAACTATCCCCGTAAGCAAGCAACTATTGCCTGTTTATGATAAACCCATGATTTATTACCCACTATCCATGCTCATGTTGGCAGGTATCCGCGACATATTGATTATCACCACCCCCGAAGAGCAATTCCTTTTCAAACGATTGTTAAAAGATGGCTCGCAATGGGGTTTGAGCTTTGAATATGCCATACAAACTGAACCACGTGGCTTGGCAGATGCTTTTATCGTTGGCGAAGAATTCATCGGCGATGATCAAGCCTGTTTGATTTTGGGCGACAATATCTTCTTTGGCCATGGCATGCCTGAGATTTTACGCAGCGCTGCCGCTATTGATGAAGGCGCGGTTGTCTTTGCTTATCCAGTGCGCGATCCTGAACGCTATGGCGTGGTAGAGTTTGACGAAAATTTTAAAGCTATCAGCCTTGAAGAAAAGCCTGCTAAACCCCGCTCAAACTTTGCCGTACCGGGCATTTATTTCTACGATAAAAAAGTGGTTCAGTACGCGAAAGAGCTTGAGCCTTCCCCCCGAGGTGAAATTGAAATCACCGATATCAACAAACGCTATCTGAATGAAGGCACCTTGCAAGTCAAGGTACTTGGCCGAGGTATTGCCTGGTTGGATGCCGGCACCCATCACAGCCTGCTCCAAGCCAGCAATTACGTCCAAGCCGTTGAAGACCGCCAAGGCATGATGATTTCCTGTGTTGAGGAAATTGCCTACCGCATGGGCTTTATTGACAAAGAAGGCCTCATCGCCTGCGCGCAAGAAACCATCAGCAACGACTACGGGCAATATCTCATGCGCCTTGCGAATGGAGAGATTTCTTAGCATGAAACGCATCTTGCTTTTCGCTAAAAACGGGCAGTTAGGTTGGGAGCTCCAACAAACACTGTCATCTTTGGGAACCATCATTCCGTTGGACTACCCAGAAGTTGACTTTTCCAAACCGCTCAGCTTGCGCGACGTTGTGCGCGAACATAAACCGGATATCCTTGTTAACCCCGCCGCCTACACCGCGGTGGATAAAGCTGAAAGCGAAGTTGAGCTGGCCATGGCGATTAACCGCGACGCGCCCTTAGTTCTCGCGGAAGAAGCCGAACGTCTGCAAATTCCTTACCTGTATTATTCCACTGACTACGTCTTTGGCAGCAGCGATGGTAATCCTTACGTCGAAACCGACACCCCCAACCCACTCAATGTTTATGGCCAAAGCAAGTTAGAGGGCGATTTGGCAGTCATGTCTACCAACGCGCCTGTCATTATCCAGCGTGTGGCGTGGGTCTACTCCATGCGCCAGGGCGGTTTTGTGACCAAAGTATTACAATGGGCGCGCGAGCAAGAGGTGTTGCGCGTGGTAGATGACCAAATCAGCAACCCAACCAGCTCACGCACCCTGGCTGAAGTCAGCGCGCAGATACTGGCAAAGATTCTTGAACATCCCATTGAGTGGTTACAAGAACGCCGCGGCATTTACCACAGTGTTGGCAGTGGTTCTTGCAGTCGCTATGAGTGGGCAGAGGAAATTCTCGCCAATGACCCACGTAAAGAGGAACAAAAAGTTAAAACACTTGAGCGTGCCAAAAGCGACGAATTCCCCACACCCGCCACACGTCCGCTCATCTCGCGCCTTAACTGCGACAAACTTTATAACACCTTCGGCATCCGCCACGCCTGTTGGAAGATGTCTTTGAAGTTTTTAATGCAACAATAAAGCTTAGGTTAAAAGATAAGCCTCGCTTATAAAAAACCTGCTTAGGCACTTTTTCAAATTGCCCAAGCTGAGAGGTAATATGAAACACAAGCAAACTAATCAAGACTGGGTCAAATACGGGAACATCGCTGCGATTATTCATGTTTTTTATGAAGATCTTATTGAAGAAATTGCCAATAAAACGCGCAATTTACCTTCAGACACAGATTATTACATTACTGTGCCGGAAAATCAGCCTGAGCTATTACAAGCCATAGAAAAACACTTTCCCAAAGCACACATTTTTCCTGTAGAAAACCGCGGACGTGATATTCTTCCTTTTATTGACATTCTTAAGCGCATTCTACCGCTTAATTACGACTTATTAATCAAGATACACAGCAAAAAGACTCTCCATCGTGCTGATGGCACCAGTTGGCGACAAGATGTTTATGAAAAACTGCTTGGAACGCCCGAATTGGTATCCAACATTATCGACAAATTCCGTAAAGATTCAAAGTTAGGCATTCTTGGTCCCAAAGACCATGTCTTGGATTCTCGGTTTTATATGGGTGGAAACAAAGCCATCAATCGTGAGCTCATCAAACGCGTTGGTCTTCCAGAAGAGACCTCCTTAGAGTTCCCCTTTGTAGCTTCTACCATGTTTTGGGCGCGCCCGGATATTTTTAAACCGCTTATTCAAGCTGATTTCCACGCGGATGAATTCCCTGCCGAACCTTTGCCGGCAGATAGCACACTCGCACATGCATTGGAACGATTCTTTGGTCTATTAACTGTTCAGCAAGGTTATAGGATTAAAGCAGTCGATAGCAACGGCGTTTTTTCAGAACCAGAGCCCTTTGCTATTTACCAATTCACACCCGCGCCAAAAGCGCTCGCCTTGGCTGATGTTAAGTCATTGGTGTATTATCCCGCTTACGAAGAAGCTTACGGCATTGAGCATTTGCGCATAACTGCTCCCTATCACGCAGCAGGCATTGGGTTAATTTCGGGCAGAGTAGATGGTATAGGCGACCCCGAACGGGTTCTGCTCGGTGATGCGGTTATATTTCAGCGAGAATTCCCTCAAAACACAGAACTTTATGACAAAATTGTCGCTATCGCCCGGCAAAACTACAAACCTATTATCTATGAATTAGATGATCTGTTATTTGACCTACCCGAAACACACCACCATCGTTTGGAAGAAGCCTATCTTAACGCCTTGTTGCCTATGTTATCCGCGATTATTGAGGCTGACCTGGTAACCGTACCGACTGAAGCTTTAAAACATGCCCTTTTAGATTTCAACCCTAACATTCAGGTTTTACCAAACTATTTGGACGATAGCATTTGGCAACTGCGCGAGCCAAAAGTAAGGAAAGACGGGCCTTTAACAATTGGCTTCATGGGAAGTAACTCACATACGCCTGATCTTGATATCATCGCGCCTGTCATCAAATCATTACTGGTTAAACATGAAAACAAGCTAACATTTAAAGTAATTGGCACCCCCTTACCCTCTTCTTTAGAAGGCACACAAGGTGTAGAATGGCAAGCTTCACCAAGTAATACTTATGTTGATTTTGCCAAGTTTTTCCAAACACAGGACTTCGACATTTTCATAGCGCCACTTGCCGAAAATCTCTTCAACAGCTGTAAAAGCAATCTAAAATTCCTGGAGTACAGTGCGCTGGGTGTGCCCGGTGTCTATTCCGCGATTGCCCCTTACAGTAACACCCTCAGTCATGGTATTGATGGTTTCTTAGCCAAAACAGAAACAGAATGGGAAGAACACCTTGAAACACTTATTAATAATCCTGAATTACGTTTGAAAATTGCACACGCTGCCCAGGATAAAATCAGAAAGCAATACTTGTTATCCAAACAAATTCGCTCTTGGAGTGATATTATCTTAGGATTTAAACCCACCGAATACATAATATCTGATTCGAAACAAATCAGTTCACATCTGATAAACACAATCCGCCGACAAATTGCCCAACAACAACAGGTCCTCAGCCAGCAAAATGCCAATTATACGCGTGACAATCAACTATTAAACGAACACATAATAGAATTAAATTTGCAATCAGAGCAAGAGCGTCAGGAAATTACAGAACTTAATACCCAAGTCAATCATTTCCGCACAAAAACGCAGCAAAAAGAAGCTGAACTTAACGCTATCTATCAAGATAAATCATGGAAATATTACAACCTCTATAAACGTGTCAGAAACAAACTTCGCTCAACTGCTGGAAGGCTATTGCGAGGTGGCAATCCTCTTTCAATTCTCAGGGGAAACGTTAGCTCAAAGGACATTGATCTTCTGCAACAATCTGGTCTCTTTGACGCAACATACTATCTAACCCAAAACCCAGATGTAAAAAACCGTGGCGTTGACCCAGCCAAACATTATCTCATGTATGGAGGCAAGGAAGGTCGCCAACCATCAGAACTTTTTGATGGCAATTGGTACCTTGAGACTAATCCTGATGTAAAAAAGGCTGGCATCAATCCTTTGCTTCATTATCTAAAATTTGGTCAGTTAGAAGGTCGCGCCTGTAAAGAACTAACACCTGACATCATAACCCAATCTGCCCAAACAACACCTGATGATACTGCGACTGAAAAAGGTCGTCAACCAAGCGACACTGAATCATCTAAACCAGCATCAACCCTTGAACCGATCCCATCGAAAATGCCGGAAAAAATCATCATAAGTTCAAAGTTGCATGCCCTGCTTCAAAAGAAACTGAAAAACAAATTCCAGCTCGCGCTTAGCCATGATGATTATTTAACCATTACAGGTGGTGTCCAGGTTTATGTTTATGATGAACAAAAAGCCGCTCTTGCTGAAGGTGACAGCTATTTACATATTTACCCATATGTCAAAGGTAGCACCACATCTTCAAAACGCACCATCCTTTATTTAGGTCTTAACCTGGATGGCAACGCTCTTGGTCATACCGAAGCTACTGAATTACTGGAAGCAATCAAAGGTCTTGAGGCAAAAACGCTTGAAAAAATCAGTATTCATCACAGCATGGGATTTACCTTCCCATTCCTTCATGATTTATTGAAACTGAAAGCCAACGAACATCGTTTTTGGTTGCATGATTATTACTCACTCTGCCCATCCTACAACCTCATGCGTAATGGAAATCAGTTCTGTGGTGGTCCAACTCTTAACAGTAATGCTTGTTTGATTTGCAAGTTCAAACCCGATCGACAAATTCAATTACCTGAATTCGGTCGATTAATTGACGAGAACAATCCTGTTATCGTTTCTCCGTCTCGTTTCACCTTTGAGTTCTGGCAAGACCGTTTTCCAGTAAAAACCAATCGATTTAAGGTTATTCCACCTGCTCGTCTGGAATGGCATTCCAAACGAGCTCCAAAAGTGGATAAAACAACTATAAACATTGCTTACTTAGGCTATCCCCTGGACTACAAAGGCTGGAAAACCTGGCTGGACCTTACACAAGCAATGAAAAATGACAGACGCTATCAGTTCTTCCAGTTCTCAACCGTACCGGGCGAACCAGGGAACTATAAAACCATTCATACGCAGGTTAGTGATGCTAACCCAACTGCGATGGTAGATGGTTTAAGAAATAAGCAAATTGATGTCGTGCTTCTTTGGTCCATTTGGCCGGAAACCTTTTCGTTCACCTTGCATGAAGGTCTGTCCGTTGGTGCATATGTGCTTACAAATCCTAACAGCGGTAATATTCAGTTTTATCTAAGCAGACATATAGAACAGGGTAAAATTTTACAAGATACCAACCAATTAATTGAGCTTTTTAAAACCGGTGAGATAATCAATCTCGTCAATCAATACAACAGGCAAGGCAAACCCAGTGCCACCCTTCATTATGGCAACCTGCTTGAGGAGACACTATGATTGTATTTACAAGTATTACACTAAATTACTTACCTAAGGCAAAAATCCTGGCGAAAACTCTCAAACAATATCATCCCGATTGGGAATTTCATCTGCTCATCAGCGATAAAGTCCCTGAAGATAAACAAGCAATCTATGACTATGAATTATCCCAGGACTATTTTGACCTGATTTTTTGGGCAAAGGATTTACCCATTGAGAATATCAATGGCTGGTTATTTAAACACACTGTTGTAGAACTTTGTACAGCGGTGAAAGGTATCTATCTGCAGAAATTAGCTGATGATGGGCATACCCGTGTCATATATATCGATCCGGATATTGCCGTATTCAACAGCCTTGAACCCTTAAACGATATTTTGGATTCCCAAGGCATTATCCTTGCGCCACACATGCTTGAACCAAGCTTTGACGCACAAATGATTATGAACAACGAAATTCTAAGCGCGATGCGTCATGGCATTTTCAATCTCGGTTTCTTAGCAATAAACACTGAACAAAAAGACGGACGGCGCTTCGTCGACTGGTGGGCACATCGTCTGTTCCATTATTGCTATGCTGATTATGACAAAGGTATTTTTACAGATCAAAAATGGTGTGACCATGCTCCGGCCTTTTTTGACGGCTTGCATGTTTTGCGCGATCCTGGTTACGATGTCGCCTCGTGGAATCTTGAACATCGGGAACTTAGCATAGATTTAAACGGCCAGATTATGGTCAATGATATTTATCCTTTACGCTTCTACCACTTCACAGGCTATGACTCTGGCGCAGGACCGAACATTATGGCTATCTTAACCGCAGATGGCAAACGGCAGGTCGCCAAAGAACTTTGGAATTGGTATGCAGCCGAATTGCATGAAAACGGACATGAAACTTTAGGTAAGCAAGCCTGTTTCTATTCCACTTATGATAACGGTGTCAAAATCGAAAATGAAATGCGTTATATGTATCGTGATGTTCCGCAACTCAAAGAGATTTTCACGGATCCATATAACACCAACAATGGTAAAGGCGGTTATTTAACATGGTGGCATAAAGATCGCCCAAAACCACGCAGCGAAAAGAAAAAAGCTCTTGTTCAGAAAGTCGTCAAAGAAAAAATCGTAACCGTTGAAGCAAGCCCTCTTGAAAAAGCACAAACGCAAGCCTTTCAAGAGCTCTTATCAAACGAAAAACTGACCCCCGACGAAGAATTTGTTCCATTTCTTGACGCTTCGGTTGATGCCAGTGACACCCTAATAAAGCTAATAGCTTTCTATTTACCCCAATTCCACCCGATCCCGGAAAATGATGAGTGGTGGGGCAAAGGTTTCACTGAATGGCGCAATGTTACCCGTGCGGTGCCCCAATTTCCTGGTCACTATCAGCCACATCTACCAGGTGAATTAGGCTTTTATGATCTGCGCATTAAAGATGTTCACATGCGCCAAATCGAACTTGCCAAACAATATGGCCTTTACGGTTTTGCCTACCATCATTACTGGTTCGCTGGACGTCGTCTGCTGGAAATGCCTGTTGACCGATTCTTAGCTTCTAAAGATATGGATTTCCCCTTCTGCCTGGTTTGGGCAAATGAAAACTGGACCCGACGCTGGGATGGTTTGGAAAACGATGTGCTCATTGCACAAAACCATTCCCCAGAATCAGATATTGCCTTCATAAAAGACCTTGCCCCCTACATGCGCGATGAACGATATATTCGCATCAATGGCAGACCGCTCCTCATCGTTTACCGCACTGATATCCTTCCTGAAGCTGAAGCAACAGCTGAACGCTGGCGCGAATATGCCATTAAAAACGGCTTAGGGAATCCCTACTTAGTCGCCGCTCAAACCTTTGGTTTTACTGATCCACGTCAAATTGGATATGATGCTGCTGTGCAATTCCCCCCTCACAATCAATGGCACAATCAAGATTTGATGATTCAGGAAAAAACACAATTATCGAATCCCGATTTCAATTCATACATTTTTGATTACGAGAAAATGGTCGAACAACAAGAACGCTCAACAAACACAGAACCCTATCCCGTTTTCAAAACTGTTTTTCCAAGCTGGGACAGCGAACCACGCAAACCCGGACGTGGCACCATTTATCATGGCGCAAAACCCAGCCTTTACAAACGCTGGCTTCAAGCTGTTGCGCAATGGACAGTTCGCCACCATGAAAAAGATGAACGCTTTGTCTTCATCAATGCCTGGAATGAATGGGCCGAAGGTGCTCACCTTGAGCCCGACCAGCGCTTCGGTTATGCCAATTTGCAAGCTACCAAAGAAGTAGTTAGCAACTTTTTAAAGTCCACAAAAGTTAATCAATCATCCAATAAACAAAACAGATCATCAATCGTCAAGCCAAAAATCTACAATGATGCGGAATGGTTGACAATAATGAAACGCTCAATTAATGAGACATTTATTGATGGCGTTTCTTATCCAAAATTTCCAGATAAAGATTTACAAGTACGTTTTACTGGCAGTTCATATGAAACCGTTTTGGAAGAAGCATCTGAGTTCTATATATATTTAAAGGACATTGCCAGTCTTCACGGGAAATTAATTGAAAAAAACACAAAAGTACATGATTTCGGATGTGGTTGGGGACGTTTTCTCCGTTTCTTCATGAAAGATGTGAATAAAGAAAATATCTATGGATCTGATATCATGCCTCTTGCCATAGAAACTTGCAAAGAATGTGGGTTTGACGTTAATCTTAATCTAACGAATACTGGTGAACCTCTCCCATATTCCGACAATTTTTTTGATGTCCAAATAGCATACTCGGTATTCACACACTTGCCGGAAGAAGTTCACTTACACTGGATGAAGGAACTCGCTCGCACCACAAGTCCCGGTGGTATTGTGGTAGTAACCCTTGAACCAAAGTTTTTCTTGGACCGAATAAAGCATAGCGATGCTGAACCTGAAAATATCTTTTTACAAGGATTGGCTAAATTTGCGCCAGATATCGATCAATTCATTGAGAATTTCAATAAGGGGGAATTCATTTATCTGCCGACAGGTGGAGGTGACAACTTGACAGCTGATATCTATGGTGAGGCGATTGTTCCATTACCCTTCATTGAAAAGCACTGGTCTGAATATTTCGAGATAATTGAGTATAGAGATTATCCAAACGCCATATGGAAACAAGCAAAGTTAGCTGTTAAAAGAAAAGCACAAAGATCATGAAATCAATAATAAAAACAATCAACAGACTTTTTAAAAAATCCATACATATTTTATTTGAAGAAGGGCCAAAAGCTTTATGGAAAGCTTATCAAGAACACCGAAAATTCCAAAAAATTACTCTTCCAAAAATCGGTGAGCCCTTAGACAAGAAAAGCTACGACACAAAGGCTGCAAAGTTCTATGGACGCACAATTTATGAACGAGACCTAATTAAAGCATTAACTGAGCTGGAAAAACCCGTTGTTTTGGCAATCTCGCAAGATAATTACCTTGAAGTTACCGGCGGTGTTCAACTTACTATAGACAAAGACGCAAAAGTCTTCCTTGACAAAGGCTTGAACTTTTTACATATATTCCCCTATTGGGCAAGAAACACACTGGATTTCAGCACCGGACCAAGTTATTATGGCATTAGCCTCAACAACAAGCTCTTAGGTTTTGTTGAAGAGAGAACCCTTTTGGATGTCTTCAATAACACGATTCCAGAAAAGCTCAATTCATTGCATATCCACCATACCATGGGCTTTCGACTCAGTTTCTTGGATCACTTGCTAACCCTAAATGGCCAAAACCCGGCAAGGTTCTGGATTCACGATTTCATCACGCTTTGCCCCAATTGTGTATTGCTTCGCAATGATATCGAATTCTGTAATGCACCACCTTTAAACAGTAATGCTTGTACTATCTGTAAATATAGCAGCATTCGTCCTAAACATGTTGAAGGCTACGTCACTTTATTTAAAAAATTCAACTTACAAGTCATCGCGCCCTCACAATTCGCACTCGATTTTTGGCTTGACCATTTTCCTCTTAAAGGTATTGAGGGCATTGTAAAGCCTCATGGGCAATTTATACATCATCCAACAACTCATAAGCGGACTCCAACAGACCCAATAAAAATCGCATTTCTCGGCTTCCCTGTTTTTCACAAAGGTTGGCGAACCTGGTTAAAATTAACGGACACTTTTTGCAAGGATTCGCAGTATCAGTTTTTCTTGTTTTCAAACGAAAAGAAAAGCTCAGCAAAATTCAAGAATATCAGCGTAACAGTTGACGCAGAAGACCCAAAAGCAATGGTAAAAGCTTTGCGAAAGCAGCAAATTGATGTCGCTTTTCTTTGGTCGATTTGGCCTGAAACCTATTCCTACACCCTTGAGGAAGCACTCGCGGCAGGTGTATTTGTTATCACAAATCCACACTCCGGAAACATTTACGCACAGGTTCATGACAAACCATATGGCATATGCCTAAAAAATGAAGCTGAATTAATGTCTTTTTTCGAACAAGGACAGTTGAGTAAATATCTGAGCGGTTAGTTTTCTTTCTGCCCACGCTTATAGCGTAAAAAGAGGATTATCGCCACAGCCACGGCAATACCCGCCATAACCGGCAACAAGACCTTGAACACACCAAGGTCTTTTGTTTCTTTTTGCTCTTTGGGTTCAACAGGTGCTGGCGTTGCTGTCGCGCTGGGAAGCGGCGTTTTCGTTGATGTTGGCGTTATCGTTGCTGTAGGACTCGGCGTAACTGGTGTAAAAGTTGGCGTTATCGTTGGCGGTGGCGTAATCTTAAGCAAAAGCTTATCACCCGGATAAATCACCGATTTTTCTGTTTTATTGTTCCAGGCCAACAAATCCGCCAGCGAAATCCCATAATAATCCGCTATCCACCCCGGATTTTCACCATCCCTGACAATATGATAATAATTGCCATCCGCTTCGGGGGTTAGCAGTTGAATTGGCAAAAGGGGCACCTCAGTTGGTGTGGGTGTGTGACTGCTTGGAACGATAATCAGCTTCCAACCAATGCCTAAGGGGGTCGTTTCTTTTATGCCATTGAGCTCCGTAATGCGTTTCACCGTAACGCCATAGGCTTCGGCAATCTTTCCCAAATATTCATAAGCTTTAACCGTATGCACCACACGTCCATCCGCTTCTGGTGTGCTTATCTCAATCGCGCCACGAACCGGTGGCGGAACATATCCCTCAGCGTCCGGACTAAGAATAATCAGCTCATCCCCAATTTTTAGAACATAGTTTTTGCTCAGTCCGTTCCAGTCCCGTATCTCTTGCACGGTCACCCCATAAGCAACCGCGATTGACCACAAAGCCTGGCCAGGCTTTACCAAATGCTTATAAATGCCATTTTCATCCACCTCGGCGAGTTCCACCGGCGTAATAATGCCTGGCACAATCCCCGAACCTCCACCCGGAGGGTTCACAGTCCCCGTGCAAGCCTGACCAGAAACATAGGCTGCCTGCAAAATATAATAAGTAAACCCATTTGACGCCGTTGCCACACCGGCCCCAACATGGCAATAACTTGGGTTGGTCGCCGGCAACATATGGTCATAATCGTTCCACATCACCATAATCTGGTCAATAGAAAGATTAGTCCCCATCGCGAAGTTTTCAGTAGCCATCACCCTGCCACCCCCACCATAGCCAGCCGCCTGAATTCGCCCTGAAACGTTACCAATATGCCACGAGAGGTTTTGATCTGCCATAATTTGAGCCGTGCTTTGTGCCACGGCATTAATCGTGCCATCCATAATAAGGCCCGGCAAACCATACGACATCCTTAAAACATTCATCGCCGCGATGAGATCATAAGCGCTCACTTGGCTCAGCGGGCGTTCAACTCGATCCGCTTGGATAGGCACGGGTTTGACAAATAAAGCCAGCCCCATGACAAACACCAAAATGACTCTAACTGCCATCAAAAATTTCTTTTTCATGGATTAATATATACCATAATTTTCAAAACATGTTTTTGGCGTAAAAGTCGCTTTTTCATATAAATCTTTTTTAAAACACTAAGCCAGGCTCTAAAAGGCCTTTTCTTCTAATAAACCCTATCCTACACGCAGAAGACACACATTCTGCATTAGCAAGTTGCGAAATTGGGGTATAATTTTGACAGAGGAAATTATATTAATATGGCCATTCTAAAACCGAATGCTTTCGAGTTTTTTTCACATAGCGCGGACCAAACCCGGCGGCTGGGCGTGCGTTTAGGCGCCATGCTTCAGCCTGGCATGGTCGTCTGCCTTGAAGGTGACCTGGGCTCCGGTAAAACCACATTGGTGCAAGGTATCGCGCAAGGCTGGGGATCAACTGACCGGGTTTCAAGCCCTACTTTTGTCATCTTAAACCAATATCGCCGGCCAAATGGCATGCAGCTTTATCATGCCGACGCTTATCGCCTCGCGCCCAATGACCCGCTTGATTTCGCGATTCTCGACCTTGAACAGGCTTTAGAAAATGGTGTCATTGTTATTGAATGGGCCAATCGCGTCAAAGATTCTCTGCCCATAGAGCATATTTGGATCGAAATGAAGTGGATGGGCCAGGAAGCGCGCCATTTCATTCTCACACCAGAGGGTAAGCAATATCAGGCCCTCCTCAAAAATCTCCAGCAAGCGATTTACGGAGTTTAATTATGTTACTTGCAATCGACACTTCAACCGACTGGACAGGTATTGCCCTTTTTGATGGCACTCAGGTTATCGCCGAACAGATTTGGCGCGGTAAACACTTTCAGAGTGTTGAGTTGGTGCCCACCATTCAAACCCTTTTTAATAAATCGAATGTTTCAATTGACCAGCTTAGTGGTGTTGGCGTTGCGACCGGCCCCGGCTCATTTACCGGCTTACGCATTGGCATGAGTGCCGCCAAAGGGTTTGCCCTGGCAAAAAAGCTACCTATCGTTGGCATTCCTTCGCTTGACATTTTAGTAACCGCCCAACCCGGCCTGCGCCGTCCGATGATTGCCATCCTGCAGCTTGGCCGAGGTCGCTTTGCCTGGCAACGTTATGTTTACAAAAACAAAGCCTGGCAGGCCGAACATGAATTGCGTATGGATGATGCCAAAGCCATTGCCGCGACGATAAAATCACCCGTCTATGTGGTTGGTGACCTTGATATCGAAACACGCCAGGTTTTTGGCCGTAAGTGGAAAACCACCCAACTCGCCCCCGCGGCCTTATGTGTGCGCCGACCCGCGGTCTTAGCCGAACTTGCCTGGCATAAAATCAAAAACAAGCAGGCGGATGACCCGGCGACTCTCTCACCCATTTATGTCCACACCATCAATAATCCCCTAAATCTATGAGTCAAGCGAACCTGCAAGACAGTATCGTCATTCGCAAAATGACACTAACAGATTTGCCTCAGGTTGAGGTGCTTGAAAGGCTTAGTTTTAGCCACCCCTGGCCCGCAGGCTCGTTTGAATATGAACTGAAACACAATGCTTTTAGCACCTGTTTGGTGGCTGTTGACACCCGGGTCCCCTTCCAAAAGAGTTTAATTGGCACCATCGTTGCCTGGCGCATTGCCGATAGCCTTGAAATCGGCACCATCGCAGTTCACAAAGATTTTCAGCATCAAGGCATTGGCAGAAACCTTTTGGCCCACGCCATTCTTCAATCACAAACTGATAAGGTGACGGAAGTTATTTTGGAAGTCCGCCAGAGTAACGTCGCCGCCTTAAAACTCTATTTAGGGCTGGGATTTGAAATTGTCGGTATCAGACCCGGCTATTATGAAGACAACAACGAAGACGCGCTCTTGCTTACCTTAAAGTCCATCGATTTTAAGCGAATTGGGAACTTAATCACCCTTAAGACCGTCTAATATATTATTATGGAATAAAAGCTATTCCTGGAGAAAAACATGCCTGAAAACAAAGAACGCTTAAACGCAATCCGTGAAGAATTACGCCACTGCAAAAAATGCGCCTTGTCTAAAGGGCGTCGTTTAGTGGTGCCCGGCGAAGGGCCCAGCGAAATTCAAGTGATGTTCATCGGTGAAGGTCCCGGCTACAACGAAGACCAACAAGGTAAACCTTTCGTAGGTCAGGCTGGTAAAGTGCTTGATGAGTTACTCAACGCGGCAGGCCTAAAACGGGAAGATGTGTTTATCACTAATGTCGTAAAATGTCGCCCTCCCCAGAACCGCGACCCTTTGCCTGAGGAGCTAATGAGTTGCCGGCATTACCTTGATGAACAAATTGAACTCTTAAACCCCAAAATCATCGTCACCTTAGGCCGCTTTTCAATGGCTCGTTTCATTGAAGATGCTCGCATTGGCCGCATTCATGGCCAAAGTTTCAATATTGAAGGCAGAACCGTGGTCACAATGTACCATCCAGCTGCGGCTTTGCACAATCCAGCCTTAAAAGATGTCATGTTAGCTGATTTTTCTAAATTAGGCGGTATAATCAAGAAGCATTCGCCAACGCCAAATAAAGTAACGGCGAAAAAGATTGAACCCACCCCAACGGAGAATAAAGAAGAAGAGTCCAGTCCTCCGGGACAACTAAGTTTGTTTTAAATTACTTGAAACAGTGAGGAACTATGATTAAAGAAGAACTAATGGAACTCATCCAACATCGCAGAGCCAACGTTGCCGTTATAGGCCTCGGATACGTGGGATTACCTCTGGCGATTACTTTTGCGAAGGCTGGTTTTTATGTAATAGGCATTGATTCTGACGAAGAAAAAGTTGAACAAATTAATGAGGGTCAAAGCTACATCACCGATATCAGTAATGCCGTATTGCGCAAACAGGTTGATTCTGGACGTTTGCGGGCAAGCAGCGATTACTCAGTTCTGTCAGAAATTGATGCCGTTTCAATCTCAGTACCAACTCCATTGCGCAAAACCGGCGACCCGGATATGTCATTCATCGCCAGTGCCAGCGAGCAAATCGCGCCTTATTTACACAGGGGCATGGTATTTGTGCTTGAATCAAGCACCTACCCAGGCACCACCCGAGAATTGGTACTGCCAAATCTCACCGCCAAT
>CAZTEP010000005.1:10835-15251 GCA_964612325.1 uncultured Anaerolineaceae bacterium | reverse complement strand
ATACAGCACATTCTTTATCTTATTCGGATAAATACTATAACGACCAGCTACATAAGAAACGGTGGCGATAGCACTTTCATCACGTTCTGCAAAGATTATGCTTTGACCATTCACACTATACGACAGAATAAGGCCCATCACGTAACGGCTGCCAAAATTGTTTGCTATCATCCCGATTTCGATTATTTCACCCGAATCATTCTTAACAAATTTCTTTTGAGCGAGTTCGTAATGATTTCCCGATCCGAGTAAAAGCATTTTCGTTTCTTCATCATTCCTGACTGCCATAGAATAGTTGATTGGAATTATGTAAACCGGAGTACGAGTTAAAGTTTTTATTACATAATGGTCTTCTAAAACTTCAACCCGGTCCACCACAAATCCTGTCAGCTTATTGAAATTCATTAAATCATATACTTCAATAACATCTTCTGAACTTAATACTTCAGGCTCTTCAACTTCAACAGAGATTTCATCATCATTAGAATCAGCAATCAACAAATCTTCTTCATTTTCTGGTTCTAATTCCAAGTCAGGATTTAGAACTTCTTCATTCGCAGTATCATTATGAATTGAGGCTTTATTAGTACTTGAAACAAAAGTTTCGTTTTCCGGATCAATTTCTTCATTATTTGCTTTTGTAGCTATTATTTCAAAATCTGGTTCACCAGTACTAGCGGTATTTGTTGTGCAAGAACTAATTAAAAGGACACATATAAAAAAAACAAAAAGGATCTTTATAAACGACCCACCGATTCTCTCATTTTTCATATTGTCGATTATATCATTTTATACTTAGAACCCTGCCAAACGCGTAGAAAACTGATAAGTGTACCTGCTTTTAACCACTGCCCAATTAGCTATTACTTTTTTCACACGTTCTTCCGCTTCAGTTTTCTAACAGTTTTCGTTCCTCGCAGGCTATAAAGAGCTTTTTAAAGAAGTGCTTTTATTGAATAAACTAAAAAATGTCATTTTTCTCAGAAATGAAAAAATATTAAGAAGAAGGATGTAATTGAATAATTCATCAACCATTCTAAATCATTAAAAAACAAACCACATTCATGTTATTGCTTAGTGTTTTTGCTAAGATGATTTTTGTTAGTTCTATTATGGACTTAACTGTACCAACTTTCCTTGCACCACATAACGCGCATCAGAGAAATCATACGCGCATGTGAAAAGACTCACTAATCGGTCATCATCGTTGACATAAACATTACTTTTAAAAGTAGATCGAAATTTTGAATCAACCACAAATTCCCGTTTTTCTTCAATACTGCCAAATTTTTGATGAAGCGAACCGATATCTTTCGCCTCAACCAAGTAACCAGCAAACACTTCAACCCGATAAGTCGCATCCGGTGTAAGGATATATAAATATGGATGCTCATCGTAATACTCTTGCTCTCGATATTTTTCCAGTGGCGCGAACATTGATTCATCCAACATGTTATGCCCAAAAAGAACCGTCGTATCATCGCTAAAATCGGGGTTATTCTTATGTTCCATAAATATAGACCCCAATCGGTTCCACGTCTTGTCAGGTAATCGTGTCAAATAGAAATAATTATCCTGGCCTTGAACAATGGGATAGTTAATATTTTCGTTTTCCATATAGATCCACCCAACTATATCCGGGTTAATTCCTTGCAAATAATCAAAATCGATCTCTATTAAAGCATTTATCCTCAAAAAATCGATTTGATCCGCTGTTAGGGTAGGAATTGGCGTGGGAGTCATCATTGGCATGCCAGGGATATGGGGGGCTGTAGGCAATGCGACTTGCGTTTGCATATAAGCCTCAGCTATCGCTGTTATTGAAATTGGCTCATTACTCTTAAGATTGACCGCTTTCTTGTTCAAATCAGAATAAGCTTTATTCCCTTTCCAATAAGGCAAAGTCTCCTTTAGGAACAAAAAAGCGAAGACTATAAAGCTAACAAAAAGAACTACCGCGACAATACTCAATAATCGATTTTTAGCTGATTTTTCATCTTGTGATGGGTTTCCAGAAGGACTATCCGCTCTTATTTTTTTGTTTTCTTTTGTCATAATACTGTTTCAGTCCCTTTAATTCTTATGATAGTTCTAATTATTGTAATTATATTCCTATATGTCATTAAATAGATAGGCTGAGGAGTACTCCCCAGCCTATCCTTGTTCATAGACTTACTTTTTCTTACGTCGTTTTCCAACAACGATGGCACCAAAGCCCATGAGTGAACTAAGCGCCAGTACGCCGTAGAGCAAAGCGCTGTTTGCGTCGCCAGTATATGGTACATCAGTAAATGTGTTGGTGATGGTTAAACCATCCACACTCTTCGAGTAGCCAGCAGGCAACGTGAGTTCATCTACCGTGTAGCGATATTCCACACCATCAGGATCTGTCTTATCCAAATCCCACCAGGTGAATGTCGTTTCTGGATAGTACAACCTCACAGGGTCTCCATATGGCTCGCCATTGCGATAAAGCTGTATCCTAATGTTTGGTCTTGGTTCAGGTCCACCAACCCAAATTTTCGTCATTGTGACATTGAACTTGGGACTATGATAGCAGTTCGTCACCACCAAACCCTCTTCAATCTTAATATAATTTACTGGCGCAAAGTCATTGCCATCCGCATCTACTTCCTTCACCGTAAAGATGTATGGATTACCGTTGATGTCCGTCATCTCCACACCGGTCCACGTTACTTCTGTCGCGCCATTATCCAGTTTCAAGATCTCCGTTCCTGGAACAATTTCAGGTGTGCCACCTTCAATATGGCGGTACAACTGGAACCATACCGTTGGACGCGTTGTGGGTCCGTCAACCCATATTTTCTTCGCGGTCACAGCTTCGGCCGGAATGACATAGCTGTTCGTAACCTTCAGACCTTCTTCAAGCTTGGTATAGTGTTCAGGTGTGAAGTCAAAGCCGTTTTCATCAACTTCTTTCACATAGAAAGTGTATGGAATACCGGTTATTGTATCCATGTTGATATTTTCCCAAACGACCATCGTTACACCATCTGGGAGCTCTTTGATATTTGCTTCAGGAACAGGTTCACGATAGGTCGTGCCCTTGTCTTCCCAGGTTCGCCAGAGTTGGAACCAAACAGTAGGTCTTGGGGTTGGGCCATTGACCCAAACTTTTTGAGCAATAACCTTATCCTGAATACCTTCATATTCGTTTATGACGCTCATTCCCTCTTCAGTCTTTGTATAGCCAGGTGGTAAGGCTGTCAATTCAATAACATAGTAGGTGTATTCATTTCCGTTTTCATCATGCGTCGGCATGTCTGCCCAGGTATAACTCCAGTCTGGAGCACTCAATGTCACAGGGTCGCCAACAGCTTCTGGTGTATCAGGATCTGTTGTGTAGCGATAGAGCTGGAACTCAACATCAAACTTCATGCTGTCAAGCAATCCATCCGGCATCCATACCTTCGTGCCTACCAGATCATCCGTCGGTGACACAAAGGTGTTGGTTATCGTCATACCGTCTTCTTCTTTTTCGAAGTTAGGCGGTGTCCAGTCATTGCCATCCGCATCCACCTCGGTCACAAAGTAAGTGTAGGCATTACCATTCGCGTCGTGCGTCGGCATGTCTGCCCAGGTGTAGGTCCACGGGGCATTGATCGCTACAGGATCACCTACCACTACCGCGCTTGCAGGGTCACTTCCGATGTAGCGCCACAACTGGAACCATACCGTTACCTTCCATTCATCCAACAGATTCGCTGGCATCCAGATCTTCGTCGCTGTCAAATCAGCAGTCGGCTGTACAAAGGTGTTCGTTACCGTCATGCCATTTTCTTCTTTTGCGAAGTTAGGCGGTGTCCAGTCATTTCCATCCGCATCCACCTCGGTTACATAGTAAATGTATTCATAACCGTTTTCATCATGCGTTGGCATGTCAGTCCAGGTATAGGTCCATGGCGCAGCTGTTATCGCTACAGGACCGCCTACCGCTACCACTCCTGCTGGATTACTTCCGATGTAGCGCCACAACTGGAACCACACCGTTACTTTCCACTCTTCCAACAGATCCACTGGCATCCAGACCTTTGTACCCGTTCGATTTGTGGTCGGGCTCTGATACGTGTTCGTTACCGTCATACCAGATAAGCTCTTCACAAAATTAGCCGGAACAGCCTCTTCATCTACCCAGTAGCTGTATTCATAACCGTTTTCGTCATGCGTTGGCATATCATACCAGGTGTAGGTCCACGGCGTCTCTTCACAGCCAGTCGCGCTACACGGATCGTCAACTTCACCGTCAACTTCTCCAGTCGCTACCAGTTCGTCTTGTCCACCAGCAATCTTGCGCCATAACTGCAAGGTTACAGCTTCCTTCAGGCTTGGGTCAAGATTCACTGGCATCCATTCCTTCGTTGCCGTCAAATCTTCCCTCGGAGACACATAGGTGTT
>CAZTEP010000005.1:0-10735 GCA_964612325.1 uncultured Anaerolineaceae bacterium | reverse complement strand
CATCCAGTACAATCGTTCCGTCCACCTCGCCTACTTCTTTTACATAGTAAGTGTATGGATAACCATTCGGGTTCGTCGTTGGCATCGTCGACCATGTATAGGTCCAGTCAGGTGCACTCACAGTCACTGCAGGTTCAATCGGTTCCACAGGATAAAGCGCATTCGGATCTTCGCATGACCTGTAAAGCTGGAAGGTCACTGGCACCTTCAAGTCCGGGTCAAGTGTTTCTGGCATCCATTTCTTCGTTGCTGTCAGATCTTCTTTCGCGCTCACATATTTGTTTGTCACCGTCATACCGTCTGTAGAATAGGTTACGGTGTAGGTGTTTCCACCCAGTGTGATTACACCATTCTCTTCTCCTACTTCTTTTACCCAGTAGGTGTATTCATTGCCATTAGCATCATGCGTCGGCATGTTATTCCAGGTATAGGTCCACGGGTCAGCCGATATCACTACCGGGTCTTCAACAGGCTCTACCACTGGATAGAGCGCGTTCGGATCAATGCTTCTGTACAGCTGGAACGTTACCGGCACCTTCAAATCTTCAGTTAAACCTGCCGGTTCCCATTCCTTCGCGCCTGTCTGTCCTTCCGTCGGGGACACATAGGTGTTCGTGATCGTATTGGTAAGTTCGCCACTTTGGGTGAACCCTGCCGGTAACGGCGATGGTAAGATCTCCTTGACTACATATTTGTATGTATTTCCATCTTCATCCGTCGCTGGTATTCCCTTCCACGTCACCTTCCATGGCTCACTCTCATATCCACATACACCTGTACATTCAGCATCCACCGTGCCATCCAACTGAACCGTCAACTCCGGTTCCACCATCACGGCTGTCGATGGTTCTGCGCCATCATAATAACGCCATAACTGGAAAGTCACACGGAATTTATTAACAAGAGCAGGAGGATACCACGCTTTGAAGGATGGGACTGTAATGATTGGACTTACATAAGTGTTCGTCACATTCAAATCATCCTCTACCTTCGTGTAATTCGCGGGTGGTCCATCTTGCCACACCGCCGGATCGCCAACCATCAAGCCTTCCTTCACACTGAACGTGTAAAGATTGCCGTTGTTGTCCGTCTCCGTAAGGTTGTTCCAGGTAACACTCAACACACCATCAACCAGCGCCTTAATAGGCGCTTCCGTCTCAGGTACTTCTTCCAAGTCTCCACCAGCTATCTTGCGATACAGCTTGAACCACACTGTCGGTCTCGGGGTCGGGCCACCTACCCATTCTTTGGTCGCTTCAGCAGTTCCATTTTTCGGAGGCACGTAAGTGTTGGTTACCTCTAATGTGCCTTCGCCGCTCTTCACGTAATTCGTGGGCGTAAAGTCATTGCCATCCGCATCCACTTCCTTCACACTAAACGTGTAGGGATTACCATTGATATCCGTTGTCTGCAAATTAGTCCACGTCACTTCAGTCGTGCCATTCGGTAATGGCAGAATTGCCGCTCCTGGCACTTCCTCTACCGTTCCACCTTCGATGTTGCGATACAGCTTGAACCACACCGTCGGGCGTGGCGTAGGTCCACCGGACCATTTTTTGGTCGCTGTCGCGGTACCATCACCGGGAATCTGATAGGTATTTGTTACCGTCATACCATTTTCGGACTTGGTGTAGTTTGGAGGCGTGTAATCATTGCCCGCAGCATCAACTTCGCGCACACTGAAGATATACGGTACACCGGCTGCGTTGGTTGTCTCTATCGTCTCACCATCCCAGGTGACTTTCGTCGTTCCGGAAGGCAGCGCCTTAATACTTGCTCCCGGCACAGGTTCTGGTGTGCCCGTGCCAATTTGACGATATAACCTGAACCATACCGTCGGGCGGGGTCCATCCACCCAAATCTTGTTTGCTGCGATATAGGTGTTGGTAATCTTAGCCAATTTGCTTGAATATGTACCAACAGCAAAGCTACTCCATGTGTTAGTACCCTGGAAATTCAACGTTGTTGTATACGTTGTACCATCCGAATTGAAAACAGCGTTAATTGTAATTAAGCCGCTGTTAGGATCATTCGGGAGAACATCATAGCTTACGTTCGAGCCCTCCAGCCAGATAATATCTCCACTCCAATTACTCAATGCTTTTAATGGTTGCTCATTTGGACCTGCAGCAATCGCGTTCGCTATAAAGGTATTGCGATCGGCCGGGTCTAAATGGTTCAATGTCCAGATTACAAAGGGACCGTTTTTTGTTGTACGAATAATCACAAATGATGGATTTTGCAATGGCCAAGAACTCTGATTCTGCTCTTGTGTACAATACACATTTTCCATCACGCTTTGCGTATACACAGGACTGCCTTCCGCAAAGTCTGGTATTGGCTCTTCCGTGATGGTGTAAGTAATCGGCGTTCCATTTTCATCATAAAGGGGCAGGTTCTTCCACTCTACAACAGTATTTGGATAGGTAAGGACTGCCGTTCTGTAAAGCGCACCATTTCCCCAAACTCTGACCGTGATCGGTGGCGGGGTTACGCCCTCTGGCATCGGGTCAGGCATCCAGGTCTTTTCAAAACGCAATGAAGTGATGTTCGTTGGGTCAGGACTGCCAAGGAAGGTATTGGTAATCGTCAAGCCATCCTCACCAATTGTCATCCGATACCCGGGTGTCGTCGCGGGATTTCCTTCAGCATCGACTTCTTCAACGTAATAGATATAGGGCTCGTCATTCGTATTTGTCGCGGACAAACCTGTCCATTCAACACTGGCGCTTGTGCCAGTAGGCTGGGGCAATTGTACAGGATTAGGACTTAGACCTGGTACAGGCTCTCCTACGCCTGTCGTTCCCACTTTTCGATAGAGTCTGAACCAAACATCAGGTCGCGGGTCAGAGCCACCAGACCATATCTTTTGGGCAACGATTCTTCTGGTCCATTGTGCTACCAAAATGTTATTCGTGCCTTCAGCGTTGGCATCCACCTGGAGCAAATCACCAGGCTGATAAATATCTCCATCGGTCGCGTTCTTCCAGCCAACAAAGGTGTAATCTTCTATTGGTGTAAATGGATTCTCTATTAACGTAATGGTGCCATTGACAATCAGGTTCTCAAAAGTCTGATCATCACCTGTACCACCCACACCGGGCTTATAGGTCACTGTGGTTGTTTGTGGCACAGGTCCCCATATGGCATAAAGCGTAATATTGCTATTAACGGTAATCTTATCGTGCGGCTGGTAACGTGGCCCACTGCCATCAGGGTTCAGCGACCAGCCAAGAAAGGCCGGGGTGGCTGCAGGAGCGGTTGTTGGGGCGTCAAGGATGACCGCCTGAACGCCAGATTCATAGTGGTTGTTGTCAACTGGCGCGCCAGAACCACCATTGGCATGGTAGCTCACCTGATAAGTCAGGGGAACCGTTCTAATGGCGTAAACCTCAACATCTTCATAGATGGGTCTTTCAAAATCGTAGGGAACAAAGAAGCCACCCACATACCAGTACCAGATATATCCTGCTGGTAAGCTGGCAGGGTCAACTGTTCCACCTGGCAAAACATTGACGGGTGTACCTGGTACGACATTGCCTTCTGGGTCATAGGCAGTAAAGCTATAGGTCTCAGGGGCCCACTCGGCATAGAAGACGAGGTTTTGGGCAGGCATAGTCGCGCCAGCAAAATTATAGGCTGTGCCCTGGCAGGCAGGGTTTTCGAACCAGTTACCAGTAAAGGTATAGGTAACCCCATTAACTACCTTTTCCGCGCCTTCGGTCAAACCCGAGTAAGTTAGCGCGCCTGAAATATCAGACTGATAGGGGCGAGCTAACCAGGTACCAGGACCACTGCCGGGATTGTTGTGGTTGAAAGTAATATCGTAGTTGTTTCTTGTGTAGTAAATAGTGGCAACCCGATTTGTGAAATTAATCCATTCACCAATGGGAGTCACAGTAAAACCAGGAATATAAATGCCATCTTCTATTGTCAAAGTTAGATTGCTACTGGTTCCGAAAAACACGTAATCAGGTTTTACAGGATTCGTCGTATTTTTCTCCCAATAGCGAATTGTCCATCTGGTTGTACCTGCATATCTGCCCGAAATCGTCAGATTCGTATTAGGCATGGCAGGCGCTTCGCTATAAGATGTGCTGCTTGTTCTCGAAACGTACCAGCTATAATATGGATATGCGGCTACCGCGGCGTTATATTGTGTGGCTGTGGACTGTCCGTATTTAAGTGGCGTGGTTGAAAATGTGTGCCACGTATAGTTCCAAGAGCTGCTGCCAGTTCTATATTCGATTGTCAGCGTCCAAACATTCCGTTTGTAGTAGACATTCTCAACCGTGGAGCCATCACCGGCGATGGTTTTTTCATCGCGATGATCAAAGTGGAAGCCTGTGTAAGACTTTGGCGTGTAGGCAGCCGGGCTGCCAGACAAACCCGTCTTATTTTCTAGCTCAAAGAAAGTATAGCCATCATCTTCCGCGTTTTCCTGCCAGTAGACCACAATGTAACTTGCATTCGCGGGAGTCCATTGCGCGTAAAGAGTCAAATCCGAGTTCACAGCAGTGTTGAAGTCATACGGACTTGTTCCGGCTTCATCCGTGGTCCAGCGATAAAAAGTGTAACCCATGCGGCTTGGCGCGGCAGGCGGAGTTGCTGGATCGCCATCGGAAACATACTGAGGCAAAACAGGATTACCGCCTCGAGAAGCGAATGTGACTTTCCAGGCATCTTTCAAAACCGCGTAAAGGTCTGTATCGCTTGTGATGTTCTGAGTAAAATCAAACGGGGCACCACCAACGGTTGTTGACCAGTGATCCAAAGCTTTGCCGGGCCCAGGAATTAACGGCACACCTGTGCCATCGGTCACAGCATCGTTTGGAATTTGCTTGGTTTTAATGACCATTACCGGATCAACCTGGGTGTCGTAAAACCTTACGTAAACAAAATCGTCAAAATGAGCGTAATAGTGGATGGTTTGGTTTTCCGTAACGACTACATTTTCGCGTGGCAAAGTTTGCAGGTTGTCATCTATATCATACCAACCAGTAAAGCCATCTCCACCGGGATTTCCGGGGTCAAGCAAAGTTTCACCATCGCGAACATACTGTGTAGCAAACACAGTAGCACCATTATAGAAGATGTAGGTATGGGTAGGCACCGGTGGCTTGAGATCGTGAGGTTCCAGGCCACCTTCGTCAGGGATGAGCACATTCTGCACCAGCATGCCGTTTTCAAACTTTTGGAACCCTTCAGGTACAAAGTCATTGCCTTCATCATCAACCTGCTTAACGCTATAAATATAGGGCGTGCCATTGGCACTGACTTTGGGCATACTCTTCCAAACAGCGGTGGTGTTGCCATGCTTCATCTGAAAAAGTGTTGTGCTAAGAAGCGCGATGGGCACTTCATTTTCGTTCGCCTGGCGATAAAGGCGCAGGTAAACGGTTGGGGTTTTGTAATCCGGGTATTGTTCAAAATCAATGCTTTGCTTGGGATCAAGTGAGCTCAGCCATTCGACTCTGGCGATGATATCCGTCTGGCTTTGTTCAAGTCCGGTAAAAGTTATTTTTAAGCCATCAATGGAAACGGTATAACCGGGCAGCGTAAAAGGCAGTCCATCCGACCCAACAATCGCAACGGTATATTGAGCATCTTTATCAAAGTTGGCTATGTTCGACCAGGTAACCCGAGCCGCCAAATTGGCCTGGATGATTGCTGTTCCGGGCACATCAACGCGCGCGCCGTTGCCATCTACTTTTTGTAGTTTAAGCCAAAAAACAGGCCTCGGTGCCTGTCCGCCTATCCAGTGAATTGTCGCAGTAAGCGAGCTGGGCAGGATTTCAATCGGATCTTCAATTGGATTATCCGGCTCCGGAGTTTCAACCGGGTCCATGACAGGATCAACAGGCTCTGGAGTTTCAACTGGGTCTTTGATTGGATCAACAGGCTCTGGAACTTCGACCCGAGGCGCCTCAGGATCTGGACCCTCTATCGGTAAATCAACTGGATCAGTCGGATCATCAATGGGTTCCGGTCCAATGATAATAGGTTCAAATACCGGTTCTTCAGGGTCCTCCGGTGGGAGGAGTTCTTCTTCAAAAACGTTCCAAATGGTAAGGCCATCTAAACTTTTAACAGCCTTATACCCCTCAGGCACACCTTCCTTGAACTCCTGGTAAATGGCATCCCAAACACCCTCTTGTACGAAATATTCAATCTCATCACCATTGGGGTAGTATTTTGGCAATTCAAACCATGTGACCGGTGTCGCATTTTGATTAATCAATTTTGGCAAAACGCCCGGCACTCTTTCAACGTCACCATCGGTATGACGCATAAGCAAAAACCATAATTCCGGCTTTTCTTCTGGCCCACCCTGCCAATACTTTGTGGCAGTGACATCAACTGTCGCGCTTGCTTTAGAATCTGAAATAGATTGCGCTATGACCGCCGTCCTTGACAAATCAGACAAGGGATTAAGGATCAAAAGCAAGAGCATGAATAAATTTAAGACAAGTTTAAAGGTTCTTTTCAATTTGCCCTCCCCAGGGTGCTAAAATTTTAATAATGCATCTTTGTTTAATTTTAGGCAAGGTTCATTGGCTTTTCGAGCCAAAGCACAAAGCCTGTTGACACAACAGTTCTAATCGAGCGGGATATTCAGTTAAGAAACAGAGTAGATAATGCATGTATTTTTACTTTACATCCAATAACTTTTTAAATTATTCACCCATCCATAAATCACAAATCTCATTCGAATTAGAATTGCGGCTATTCTAATTCTGAATGCAAAATGTGTCAAGAATCTTATTAGGCAATTGTAAAAATAGTGACATTTGTCACTATTTTGTTCATGATATGTTTTTTCTGTTTTATAAAATTTTTCTGATTCACTGCCCTTTATTAAGAATAAAACACTGAATCCGGTAGAAAAAAACGCATGACCATTTAGTCACATGTTTTCTAATTACTGGCTGAGCACGCTGCTATGGCTATGTTTTGTTTATGACCGTTCGGTCATTTGCTTTTTTGTCCATCTTATGAAGGACCTGACACACAATAATAAAGCATTTTGATAATCAGACCAGTTTTGTTTTAGAGTTTCCACTTACGTTAAGGATGTGCGCTGTTAGCATTAATTCCATCTACCCTAAAACAGTAACGAGCTAAAAATGCCCGCACGTTTTCAGGCTTAATCAAGTACACTAATAATGTCTTTTTTACTCGACGGAGGCGATGTGGAACTCCTTTTCAAGCCAGACTGGACACTAAAAAATTCAGGCCGCGGTTCTAAAAAATCACTGATGCCAGAAGTTGTATCGCTCATTTGCGAGCGGATAACTCAATCTACCGAAAATCAAAACTTATCACGAGGAAGAAATGAAATACGCATTACTGTCTGTCCACGATAAAACCGGAATTGTTGAATTCGCTAAGACCTTACAGGACTTTGGGTACAGTCTTATCGCTACCGGCGGTAACTTTAAAATCCTCAAAGAAAACGGCTTGAATGTAAGCGAGGTGTCCGAAATTACCCAATTCCCTGAAATGATGGCTGGCCGTGTAAAGACCCTGCACCCTAAAATCCACGCTGGCATCTTGCACCGTCGTGATAATCCGGAAGATTACCAAGAACGCGACGCGCGGCAAATTCCATCTATAGACATCGTTGTTAACAACCTCTATCCCTTTGAAGCCATGCTCCAACAAGGCAAAGATGAAAGCACGCTGATTGAAAACATCGATATAGGTGGCCCCAGCATGATTCGCGCGGCAGCCAAGAACCACAAAGACGTTGCCATTGTAGTGGACCCCAACGATTATGCTGAATTTTGTCAGCGCTTACAAACAGACACAGTCGACGAGCTTTATCGCAAAGCATTAGCCGCGAAAGCTTTTAGCCATACCGCCTATTACGACAGTATTATTTCAAGCTACTTTAATAAGCAAGTTGGGTTCACCTTCCCGGAACGTTTCGCGAGGCCCCTCAAACTTGAAGCCAGCATGCGCTACGGCGAAAACCCACATCAAAAGGCTGCTTACTATCGCGATGGATTTGAAAGTCGCGAATTCGGTTTCGATTTCGAACAACTTCACGGCAAAGAAATTTCATACAACAATATGAACGACCTCACCGGCGCGGTAATGATGCTCAAAGAATTCGAGCGCCCTTGCGCTGTTGGCGTGAAGCACAGCAACCCCACCGGAATCGCTTGCGGCGATGACATCGACATCGCTTTCGATAAAATGATTGCGTGCGATGATGTGTCAATATTCGGTGGTATCATCGCGCTCAACCGCAAAGTGATTAAACACATCGCGGAAAGAATCAACACCTTCTTTATGGAAATTGTTATCGCGCCCGATTTTGAAGCCAAGGCTTTTGACATTTTGGCACAAAAGAAAAATATCCGCCTTATCAAATCAGCCAATCTCATTCACGCGCAATTCCCCGACTTGAAATACAAAGACGTGATTAACGGCACCTTGTTGCAAGACAATGACAAACTACTCTACCAGGCTTTTAAAGTTGTCTCAGAACGCCAACCCACCCCAAAAGAAATCGAAGATATGATTTTCGGCATGAAAGCTGTCAAACACATTAGCTCAAACGGTGTTGTCTTGGTTAAGGATGAAGGCACTGTTGGATACGGTTTTGGCGAAGTGCGTCGCTCGTGGGCGGTAGAAAAAGCCATTGAACGTGGTCTGGGAAATCTTGACGGTACAGTCCTGGCATCTGATGCCTTCTTCTTTGAAGACACCGTTGAACTTTTGCATGCCAATGGAATCAAGGCTGCCATTTCTCCGGGTGGATCAATGCATGACCAAGCCGTGATTGACCTTTGCAACCAATACAATTTGGCTTTGGTTTTCACTGAAACCCGCCACTTCAGACACTAATCGAGGTGTTATGAGAATCCTTATTATTGGCAGTGGCGCGCGAACAGGCTTCTGACTGAAAATCAGATCAAAGAAGACCTCAATAACCATCTTCAGAATATGAATATCCAGGCTTTTTTCCTCACTCTAAAAACTGTCCGTTTGGAAGTCAGCAAATCTTTTGACAGAGCTTTATGCAAAAATACGCCATTCCTACGGCTGACCATCACGAATATCACACCCCAAATGAAACAGGAAAAACTCTGTTTATTTTGGCTTACCAGCCGGGACTAAAGCGGATAGCCGTGATATTGAAGAGGACGTTTTTTTGTCAAAACGCTTCTGAATAACACATGGTTTTAATAGGACTTTTTGCTTTCTATATACTCATTTTTTATTAACAAAGAAATTGCTTCCTTGTTAGTTCATAGCCCTTCGGATATAATCTGTAAGTAAAAGAAGCCTTCCAAAAAGCCTTTTACAATATATAAAAACGAGGTCAACTATGAAGCGATTAGTTGGAACAACAATCCGTGGTCTAAGGACGCCTATCATTAATGAGGGTGACCATCTTTTAGAAATGCTACCCCGATTATTAGAGAAGGCTGCCGAATCTGAAGGCTTCAAAGTGCGCGACCGGGATGTGCTTTGCATCACCGAATCGGTCCTGGCACGCAGTCAGGGAAACTACGCCCACGTCAATGACATCGCGGCATCCCTTTCAAAGCGTTTTCCCCAGAAACCACTCAAAATTGCCGTAATCCACCCCATTCTCAGTCGCAATCGTTTTGCCATGCTCTTAAGAGGGATTGCCATTGCTGCCGATGAAATCATCATTCAGCTTTCTTACCCGACTGATGAAGTGGGTAACCAACTCATTGATAAAGAAGAACTGTGGTCTGCCAATGTCAACCCCTATACTGATGTTTTCGATGAAGCGCAGTTTCATAAGATTTTCACCAGGTATTATCATGAATTCACCGGCATCAATTATATTGACCTCTACCGTGACATTTGCGAAAAAGAGTCCTGCGAAGTCAGCTTTGTATTTGCCAACGACCCACGAGCTATCGCGAAATTAGTTGATTACGCTGTTGTTTGCGATGTTCACACGCGCGAAAAAACCACTCAGATTCTCAAAGAGGCTGGGATTGCTCATGTCATTGGCCTCACTGATATCCTCAACCAAGCTAACCCAACGCACGGTTATAACAAAGAATATGGTTTGCTCGGCTCAAACAAAGCAACTGAAGATAAAATCAAACTTTTCCCGCGCGATTCTCAGGTTTTTGTTGAGCAGTTACAACAAAAGCTCAAAGAACATTTTGGCAAAAACATTGAAGTTATGGTTTATGGGGATGGCGCTTTCAAAGACCCTTACGGTGGCATTTGGGAATTAGCTGACCCTGTCGTATCCCCTGGTTTTACCTCCGGTTTACGTGGCCGACCCAAAGAGCTTAAAATCAAATATTTGGCGGATAACGATTATGCCGGCCTGCCTTCCGAAGAACTGACCTGCAAGATTCAGGAACGCATCCGCGAAAAACTCAAAGCTGAAGCAAACATTTCATCAGCAAGTGCTGAAGGTACAACCCCACGCCAAATTACCGATTTGTTGGGCTCTCTTGCTGATCTTGCCTCGGGTTCGGGTGACAAAGGCACACCCATCGTGTATATCCAGGGCTATTTCGACAACTACGCTGATGAATATGATGATTAAACAAGAAAAGGACTGCAATAATAAACGCAGTCCTTTCTTATGAAACAATCTGTTTAAACATCTAAAATCAAAAAACCTCTTTTCCCCATTGAAAGCTCTTGAGTCACTTTGCCATTTTCAAAAACAAAGGCCCCGCCATAAGCTTTATCTTCACCATCATCAAAGCTATTGACCATCATC
>CAZTEP010000004.1:0-15733 GCA_964612325.1 uncultured Anaerolineaceae bacterium | reverse complement strand
ATCCAAAGGAACCAAGCCACCAATTTCTACCAGCTGATCTTGCTCTTCAATCAGATCCAATGAAAGGTCTTGAAGGTCAATTAAAACATCCTCAACCTGATAACCTTTTGTATTGTAGTCACCACCCGTTAAGAACAGATAGCGACCTTCATAGTTTTTCATGAGTTTTTCTAACTCAATCATTGTTTTGGGTCTAAAATAAAGCAATTCTGATTCGTTCATATCAGCCTCCGATAGAAGATTGCGTGTAAATAGTTAGCCAAAAGACATGGCTAACTTTTCAATTATCTAAGTTATTACTTCGCCAGAAGATTGACTTAATCAATCATTCAATGGTGAAAAAGTATCAATCAACAGTTTAGTATCACCGCCAACACCATACAATATGGGTTGAGTACAGCCATGATTAATATATTCTTGCACCTTGGCTTTCGCTTCTGCTGGTGTACCGCTGGCGGTAATATGATGAATAAGCTCATCAGGCACCAAATGTTTAGCGGCTTGAATTTGCTCGTGAGTAGCAGGCCATCCAAGAATTGATTGAATCTCTTCAACAATCGACATCGAAACACCAGATGCCAAAGCAATGTGAGGTTGCTGCGCCAGGTATTGGGTAAGCAATTCGCGCGTAGAATCGATTGCTTTTTCACGGTCTTCATCCACAGAGCAAACTATCAATTGAGGTCGTTCGAAATCCTCTAATTTTCTGCCTGCTTGTTCTAAACCTTTCATTAGGTTTTCAATAGCCATGTCATTATATGAAACCGGAACACAATAGTTCATCACAATGCCATCCGCTATGCGCCCCGTCATCTCAATCATTTTGGCTCCTGTCGCGCCAATATAGACAGGAACATTTCGAGGCTCTCTGCGACCATGAACAACATCGAGTTCGATACCATTCACTTTTACAAATTCACCTTCAAATGTGACGCGTTCCATATTGAGCAAACGCTTCATTACAGTAATCGTTTCCTCCATGGCTTTGAGTGGTTTCGTACGATTGATGCCTACGTTTTTTGCAAGGGGGTCCCACCAGGCACCAATACCACAAATAATTCTGTTAGGCGCAAGATCATCAAGGGTCAAAAAGGTAGAAGCCAAAAGACCAATGTTTCGGGTCCAGTTATTAATAACACCGGAACCGATATGGATGCGTTCTGTCACCGCCGCATAAGCAGCCATTGGCACAATCGCGTCTCTAACCAATCGGCTCTCTGCCTGATAAACAGCATCAAAGCCTTTTTCTTCAGCATAACGGACGATATCCAAACCATCGCGTAAGTCATGTGAATCTTGCAAATATAAAGCTACTTTTTTGGTCATTTTAATGTTCCTTTCGTTCATTAAGATTGAGTTGGTTAATAATTCTTTGGTCCAGCAAGTCCAGATCAACAGCTGTATCCAGATCATGTTGAATATTTTTTATTAGTTTTACTTGTAAATTGCCAGTAAGCATTAGCGCTTGTTTGGCATGCTTTTGAAACGAATTTTGCCCAAACTGTGGGATAAATCCTTCAACATTATTCAAAACGACCGCATTCGTACCTGTTTGGATGCGATCAGGCACAATTCGAATACTCGGATTGTGATTTGCGCCGCAAAAGAGTGCATCAAGATCTTCAGGCATTATTCTCGGTAAATCAGTAGGTATGATAAGCACCTTTTTTGCTTCAAAGTCACTCACCCTTTTTAGTCCTTGGTTAACCGCATTATTTAGTGAATAAGGTTCGTTTTCATTAAGGATATCAACACCCAGAGATTTTGCCTCGTTTAAAACATTTTCATCCCGTGATACAACTAATATACGGTCTATTTTCGAACATAATTTAATTGTTTTTAAGGTTCTGTAAAAGCAATTCCGATTAATTTCTTCCAATCGTTTTATAGAAAAGATAGTTCTTAACCTCGATTTACCTTCAACAAAAGGTTTTACCGGAACAATCGCCAAATTAGCCATTTTCCGCCTGACCCAGCATGGTCTTTCCAAGCTTTAAAATTGTATTTGCCAGTTGAATTTTCTCAGAGTCGTTTTTCATGATAGTTTGAGCGTCGCGAATAATTATATCTTTAAAAGCGAAATTCTTGAATTCCTCGCTGTCCAATTCATCATATACAAACAAATCAACAATACTTTGATATGTTTTCAAAACAGACTTTGAACTCACTTCAAAACCAAGTTCTTTATACAATTTCGCAGCTGGTCCTTTCAAGGCCTTGCCTTGAATAATAGGTGAGACCGCAATGACTTTCTTTAATCTTACCAACCGCTCAATTTCCTTAAAAGACAAAATAGGAGCTATGCTTAACAAAGGATTAGAAGGACAAATAACGACCAAGTCGGCCTCTTCCAAAGCCCTCAAAGCAGATTCAGAGGCTGTAGCATTTGAATTATGTTCGTATGAAATGCTCAGGACATCCGGTTGACACTGATGCTTTACAAAATATTCCTGAAAACTCAAAGTGCCTTCTAATTTGGTGTTGAGCATTGTTGGAGCGGCCATTTCACTCATTGGAATAATATGACTGTTTATTCTCCAAAGTTTGCAAAAATGAGCTGTGACTTCACTTAGCTTCCAACCTAAATTTAAAAGACGCGTTCGTTCCATATGGGTTGCCAAATCACGATCACCTAATGTGAACCAGGTTGGCGCGTTCAATGCCGCAAGATTTTTGCTGACAGCGTAGCTTTCATCCATCAACCCCCATCCATGTTTAGGGTCTGCCATATTTGCTAAGGTATAACAAACCGTATCAAGGTCAGGACAAATTTTCAATCCAAAATGTTCAAAATCATCACCCGTATTTACGATGACCGAAAGATTGCCTGCTGGCAAGATGCGGTCCAAGCCAAATACCAACTTGGCACCACCTACACCTCCAGCTAAAGCAACCACTTTTAGCTCATCAAACGCACTGCTCATCTGAACAAATCCCTCTCCTTGGGTCTCAGCAACTCTTGTGAATGCCCTTCGCGCATTTTATATGGGAAACCTCTTACCAAAACAACCGGAGTACCTTCACTGGCTTGCCCCATCAACAATGAAGCTCCAGCTGCCAGTTCATCGGCCACGCCAATTGTGGTTACCCTCAACTTAAACTTATAAAGGTCCTCTTCTCCACGCAAATCAATCAATCCAGGCATACCAGCAAGACCAATTGTTGTACCTAAAACACCATTTCTCCAAGCTCTTCCGTGTGAGTCAATAATTAAAACAGCAATTTGTTTTGCCGTGCGAACAAAAATTTCTGTTTTTAGTCTTTGAGCAGACAAATCCGGGTTTTCTGGCAACAGAAGCACCCAATCCTCATCATTTCCCCAGGGTCCCTTCACATTGGAATGGTCAATGCCGGCATTGGCACAAATAAACCCTCGTTTATGCTCCACAATGACCGTACCGGGTCGTTTACGAACAATCTCATTACTCTCCTGTAATATCAGCTCAACCAATTCTGGACGTTTATCAAGAAAAGCAGCTAATTCAACAGCTTCTTCACTCGGAGTAACCTGTGTCAAATTTACAAGTCGCCCTTCTGCTTTCGAAACGATTTTTTGGGCCAACACCAGGACATCGCCATCCTGCAGTTTATTTCCTGTATCTTTGAGCGCTTTCAGGATAATATCTGCCAAACAATCACCCTCTTGAATCGCAGGTATTCCAGGAATGGTGCTAAAGCTTAATGTCTTTGGTTTATTCATTGATACCTGTTATGCGTATGCCTGATGACAGCACCTTATGTTGAATATTCAAACCAATCAAAATCGAAGTCAACCCTTCCACAACAACAGTGTTTTGAATTACGCCAGCATCCCAGGCTTTAACACCCATATCCGCAGAGAGCTGAATAACCAATTCTCTGGCAGCTTTATCATAGCCAGCAACCAAAACGTCAGTGTCAATCTCCTCACCAGATAAGAGGTGTTCAAAGGAAACATTTTGGAAAGCATCAACTATTTTTGCCTCGTCACCTAAAATAGCTTGTGCCATCAAAGCGCCACTGCCCTCAGATGGCATTTGCACTCGTGTCACTTTTGGTGGTACCAATGGGACACAAACATTAATTAATAGCTTGCCCTTTAACGCATCTTTCAACTCAGTCAATGTCGCTCGCATTGCCTCATAGGGAACAGTCAGCACAGCTAAATCACATAGCTCAACCGCTTCAAGATTGGTCATACCTGTTAGCTTTACATCAGCATCCAAGCGCTGTTTAAGCTCTTCAACCGCTTTTATGGCACTATCTGCTTTCCTGGATCCAATTAAAACTTCATGTCCTGCTTTGACCCAGCGATAAGCAAGTCCTCTTCCCTGTCGCCCTGTGCCACCAATAATTGCAATTTTATATTTCATAGTTCCTCTACATCTCCTGTACTTTTTGCCAGGCTCTCTCTGCAGCCTTTCGTGATTTATTAGCAATTTCCGTTTCATCCAGGAAAACCAACTTACGATCTTTCATCAAAACCCTTCCGTTCGCCATAGTCATGGTAACCATGCCATCGCGAAAACCAAACAGGATATGCCATGGAAGATTACCTGCATGCATCGGTGTAATCGGCGCATAATCTACAAAAATGATATCCGCCGCCGCACCTTTTTCAATCTTACCTACGCGCAAACCGTCAAACAATTCAGTGACAAGCTCTGAATTGTTATCAACTGCTATTTGTATAACGTCATATCCTCCCATAGCTCTTGGATCACGCTGGTTAGACTTATGTAAAGTGTAAGCAGCAAACCATTCTGACCACATCGCGTTTGAGAATCCATCGTTGCCCATTCCAACACGAACACCTGCCTTCATCATATCTTCAATGGGTGCCACACCAACAGCATTATTCATGTTCGACCTTGGTTGATGTGTTAACCAGGTTTTTGTTTCAGCTAAGTGATTGATTTCGTTTTCATCAAGGTGTACCCCATGCGCCATAATCGACTTTGGTCCTAATACACCTCTTTGATAAAAGCGTTCTATCACTCTTTGATTGTATTTTGAAAGAGAATCGGTTTGGTCAACAATTCCTTCCGCGATGTGGCTATGGAAACCTGCCCGGTCTGCATTTTCAGCTAAGCATTTTTCTAATGTTTCATCCGATACCGTCAGGCTGGCATGTAATCCAAAATGGGCGCGCACCATCGGGTCAGTATCACCGGTTAACACTCTGCTAATAAAACGACTGTTCTCACGAATCCCAGCTAATGCTCTTTCTTCGCCGTCCCGATCGGTCACTTCATAACATAGAGCTCCACGCAATCCAGTCGCCAACATCGCATCATAGATAATATCCAAAGAGCCATCAATAAGATTAGGTGATGCGTGATGGTCAATTAACGTTGTGGTACCATATTTAATCGCGTCAATTAAGAGGGTCATCGCTGAATAAAAAACACCTTCTTCATCCAAAGCCTTGTCCAATTTCCACCAAAGTTTTTCAAGTATTTGAGCGAAATCAATTGCCGGCTCACCTGGTATAGCCATGCCACGCGAAAAAGCACCATAAAAGTGGGTATGCGCGCAGATATTCCCTGGCATGATGAGTTGGCCTTCAGCATCCAAAATAAGTTCTTCTGGGTAGCGCTCTCGTAACTCATGTTCTGGCCCGATTGCGTCTATTTTGCCATCACGAATCAATAAAGCATGCCTTTCTAAAATCTCGTTTGGATTGCCCCAGGTAACAATAGGTCCGTTTGTAATTAACATATTAGTCCTTTCTACTTTGTATCACTTTTTGATAAAACAAAAACCAGGGTGAGGCACCCTGGTTTTCGACATGTTACTATTCGCTGTCGGTGAGCTCGTAAAGCTCTACCAAAACACCATTCGCGGCTTTAGGGTGGATAAAAGCCATTTTCCTTCCTGGCAATACTTGTGGTTCGGTATTAATCAAACGCACACCTTTTTCTTTGAGGGCATTAAAAGTTTCATCGATGTTCTCAACTTCAACGCATAAATGGTGAATACCTTCACCGCGTTTTTCAAGAAAAGCTGCCATACCAGTGTCATCGCGTGTGGGTTGAACAAGTTCAATCAAACTATCCCCAACAGGAACGAAAGCTACCCGGGAAGCTTCTGAAGGGACTTCTTCAATGTAGTCCAGCTTTAAGCCTAATTTATTCTCCCAAAAGTCTAATGCAGCTTCTATATCTTTAACGGCAATCGCAACGTGGTTCAATTTTTTAATCGTCATACAAACTCCTTATTTTTTTATAAAAAGCTTGGCGCGCGATATTCGCCCCAAACCTGGCGCAGGCGTCCACAAATCTCGCCTAAAGTCAAGTAGCCTTCAACACATTCGATGATGATAGGCATCATGTTTTGATCACTCTTGGCACATTCTTCCAAGCGGTTGAGCAATGCTTCTGCATTACTGTTGTCTCGGCTGGCACGCAAATGCGCTAATCGCTCACGTTGTTCAAGTTCAATGGTTTGATCTATCTTAAGAGGCTCAAGTGTGATTGTTTCGTCCACCTGGAAGCGATTTACACCTACCACAACATCTTTCCCATCTTCCAGGTTCCGTTGTGCTTCAAAGGCTGCGTCCTGAATTTCATTCTGCATGTAGCCTTGTTCAATCGCCTTCATCGCGCCACCGATTTCATCGATCTTGCGAATATATTCTGTGGCTTGCTTTTCAATCTCATCAGTTAAATATTCAATGACATACGATCCACCCATAGGATCAATCGTGTCAGCCACACCAGATTCAAAAGCGATAATCTGTTGCGTGCGCAAGGCAACCTGTACTGCTTTTTGTGTTGGCAACCACAGCGCTTCGTCCATGCTGTTTGTATGCAAAGATTGAGTACCACCAAGCACAGCTGCTAAAGCCTGCAAAGTTACACGCACAACATTATTCTCTGGCTGTTGCGCGGTAAGGGTTGATCCAGCTGTTTGGGTATGGAAACGCAACTTTTGCGAACCGGCTTTTTTGGCTCCGAAGCGTTCCTTCATAATCTTCGCGTAGAGTCGGCGCGCCGCACGGAATTTGGCAATTTCTTCAAGGAAATTGTTGTGCGCATTAAAGAAGAAAGAAAGCTGGCTGGCAAATTCATCCACATCCATACCTGCTTTTGTGGCTGCTTCGATGTAAGCAATACCATTCGCCAAAGTAAATGCCACTTCTTGCGCTGCGGTTGATCCAGCCTCGCGAATATGATAACCAGATATACTAATCGTGTTCCAGTTAGGCACATTTTCTTTACAATATTGGAAGATATCCGTAATCAAACGCATACTTGGCGTTGGTGGAAAAATATATGTTCCGCGAGCAATATATTCTTTCAATATATCATTTTGAATGGTGCCTCTTAGTTTATCCGGACTAACACCCTGTCGTTTGGCAACTGCGATATACATTGCCAGTAAAACTGCAGCTGGCGCGTTGATCGTCATACTGGTTGAAACTTTATCAAGTGGAATGTCTTTCAACAGGATTTCCATATCTTCAATTGAAGAAATCGAAACGCCGACTTTACCCACTTCACCTAACGCGATTTTATCATCAGCGTCATATCCAATTTGTGTAGGCAAGTCAAAGGCAACTGAGAGGCCAGTTTGCCCTTGCTCCAATAAAAAGCGATAGCGTTCGTTCGACTCTTTCGCGCTTGAAAAACCAGCGTATTGTCGCATGGTCCAAAGTCGTCCGCGGTACATTGTTGGTTGCACACCACGTGCAAAGGGATACTGCCCTGGATAGCCTAAATCCGCTTCCCTGTCCAAAACGATTTCATCTGGCGGAATAACAGCAGGTAAATTGATGTTCGAGCTGGTTTTAAAATTTTCTTTTCTTTCCGGAAATCTATCTAAAGCTGGTTTATATACTTTATTTTGCCAATCATCGTAAGGTTGATTATTGCTCATACAGCTCCTTTTCTAAAGTTTCTATCTACTTAAGTATATCGCAAAGTGCTCTGTTTCGCTCTAATTTTCATCCAAATATCAAAACGAATTGGAAATGTAAAAAAGAATTGTAATTCATTGAATAGTATTTAGTTTATGATAAGGCGTATAGCGTCATGGTGGTTTTATCAATTTCTTTTTTCACGATTTCTTTTAATAAACACCCTCGCTAAATTCAGTTAATCACTATACGTTTTCATATTTACGATATTTCAAATTCATAATAACCATTCTGTTTCCTTACGATTCAAAAAAATGATTTAAACAAACAAATTCATTCTTAACAATCTCACGTCCAAAACCAAAACATGATAAGATAAAACTATGTTTAATCAGATGATAAAAACCCTTAGGCCAAGACAATGGCTGAAAAACCTGGTCATTTTTGCCGGCATTGTCTTTGACGGACAATTGAGCAACTGGCAAGCACTATTACGAGTTTTAAGCGCCTTTGTGCTCTTTTGCCTGCTTTCAGGTCTGGTTTACACCATCAACGACCTAATGGACATCGAAGCTGACCGTTCCCACCCCAAAAAACAACACCGTCCTATTGCTTCTGGCGCGTTAAGCACCAAAACTGCGATTGGCATGGCGATTGTGCTAACACTGCTTATCTTCCCTGCTGCCTTTTTGCTTGACACCAAATTTGGTATCGTTTGTGTATCATATTTTCTGCTCATGTTAGCCTATTCACGCTGGTTAAAGTATGTCATGATAATCGACGTGATGGTCATCGGCATTGGGTTTGTACTACGCATGTATGCCGGCATTTCCGTCATCACCGTGCAACACTTTTCGCCATGGCTTTACATCCTAACCAGTCTCCTGGCACTCTTTCTTGGCTTTGGCAAACGACACGCCGAACTCAAAATGCTCACTGAAGCTGCTGGCGAACATCGAGTGACCCTGCGAGGTTATACCCTGGAACTGCTAAACCAATATTTGGTGGTGCTTTTGAGTGGAATCTTGATAACCTACATGCTTTACACTTTCGCACCTACCGCTGGCGAACACAACTATTACATGATGTTCACTATCCCCTTTGTCATTTATGGCATCTTTCGTTATATGCAAATCTTGCAAAATAAAGATAGTGGTGCCGCGCCCGAAGAAGTACTTTTAAGCGATCGCCCCCTTCAAGTCGCGATAATACTTTGGGGAATCGCTGTTTTCATTATCCTTTATATCGTCCTTTAGAACATTTGCAGGATACCGACATGCCCGCTATAACTGCCAGCGCCAGTGCCAAACTTATTCTTTTAGGCGAACATGCTGTCGTCTATGGCCACCCGGCTATTGCCATCCCCTTTTCTGATATGCGCTTGCACGTTACTGTAGAACCTGCTATCCTGGCCAAACCAGGCAGTTTGCGCGTGATATCAACAGATATGCAATCAGACCAGCTCTTTTATGAAATGAGCGATGACCAACCCATCAAGCAGATGATTATTCTCTTGCTTGAATATTTAGGTATCAAATCTATTCCCAGCTGCACATTACGCATCTCATCCCAAATTCCTCTGGGAGCAGGTTTTGGCTCAAGCGCGGCCCTCGCGGTGGGGATCATGCGCGCCTTGTCCGCCTTTTTAGGTCATTCTTTGGCAGAAAAAGAATTAGACCAGCTCGCCTATCAAAGTGAGCAGTTCATTCATGGACGGCTTTCTGGCATCGATACCACCGTGATTGCCTGGGAGCAAGCCATTTATTACCAACGCGGACACGCCGTTGAAGTACTCAAACCACTCAACACGCTCCATTTCGTTATCGCCGATAGTGGCGAGCGCACCCCAACTGTGCAAAGCGTCGCATACCTGGCGATGCGTCTTGAACGAGAAGAAACCATTATCAAACCCAGATTCCATGAGATTGAAAAACAGGTAATAACTGCCAAACATGCTTTGCACATTGGCGACCAGCAAATGTTAGGTGAAGCGATGAACCAAAACCAAAATATTCTGGTTGATTTAGGTCTTTCTTCACCCATGTTAGGCAAACTCGTCTCTGCCGCGCGTGAAGCGGGTGCTTTAGGTGCCAAATTGAGTGGTGGTGGCCAGGGGGGGGCTTTGATTGCTCTAACCAAAACAGAGACACAAGCCGAATTAGCAGAAGCGCTTATATCTGCTGGTGCGGCCAATGTTTGGACGACTGACCTGCCTGGAAACCAGCTCTCTTTTCCATCATCATTACGGAGGACCATACCATGATTGAAAAACCGAAGTTTAACTCCCCATTCATTTCTTCAAAACCCTACAAAGAACTCATTTTTATCAAATTTGGTGGCTCATTAATCACTACCAAAGATCAGGCATTTGAAGTACAGCTTGATGTTATTAGTCGGTTAATGACCGAACTAAGCGTTTTCCTTATCCAAAATCCGGATACGCGAATTATCTTAGGTCATGGTTCCGGTTCTTTTGGCCATTCAGTTGCCAGCAAATATGGCACCCGAGATGGATTGAATAATGAGCTTGATTGGCAAGGCTATCAGGAAGTCTGGCACGCCGCTCGTGAATTACATGACATCGTTTTGGCTTGCGGTATGCAATTTGACTTTCCTTTGCCTCTGATTTCATTCCCACCATCAGCATCCATCACCGCCTCAAACCATCAAATCACCACCTGGAACCTTGAACCAATGACCGCCGCGACAGATAACGGCCTAATTCCCGTGGTTTATGGCGATGTCGTTTTCGATGATGTTTTAGGTGGCACCATTTTGAGTACAGAAGAGCTTTTTATTGATTTAGCCTCTGTTTTTAAACCTGAACGCGTACTTTTGTTTGGTAAAACTGATGGCGTTTTTGCGGATTATCCAAATTGCCAAAATTTGCTTCCCCACATTACCGCGGAAACCGTTTTACCTAAGGCCTTGGGTAATTCTGAGAGCCCAGATGTAACCGGAGGTATGTTAAAAAAAGTGCGACTCATGCAAAGGCTATGCGAACTAAGTCCCAAAACAAAAGTACGCATTTGTTCTGCCACACGAGAAGGCCAATTGATACAGGCTCTAATGGGAGAAGCAAGAGGCACATTAATCACGCATAAATAATTGTTAAGTAAAAAGGACATTTTATGATTTATACCCGACAACAACTTGAAGAATTTGAGGATCAACAGCTCGCGCCTTACGCAATTCGTAGCAAAGATTCGCGTGGTCGAAAATATCCCGAAGAAGAAGCTGATTTCCGTACACGCTTTCAACGTGATCGCGACCGCATTTTGCATACTACGGCTTTTAGGCGCCTTGAATACAAAACACAGGTCTTCATCATTCACGAAGGCGACTATTACCGCACACGTCTCACCCACTCGCTTGAGGTTGCCGCCATTGGTCGATCCCTTGCACGCGCGCTTGGCGCAAACGAGGATCTAACCGAAACCATCTGCCTGGCTCACGATCTCGGTCATTCACCTTTTGGTCATTCTGGTGAAACTGTTTTGGCGCGACTAATGATGGACCATGGTGGTTTTAATCACAATCACCAGAGTGTGCGCATCGTCACCGAGCTTGAGCAACGCTATCCCGACTTTCCTGGCCTAAACCTTAGCTGGGAAGTCCTTGAAGGCATGATTAAGCACGAAACCGACTACGATACGGCTGATGCCACAGATTATGATCCCCATTTAAGGGGACATTTGGAAGCCCAATTGGCCAACGTGGCAGATGAACTGGCCTACACATCACACGATTTGGATGATGGATTGCGCTCAGGATTAATCACCCCCGCGCAACTTGATGGCATCGCGATTTGGGAGATTGTGAACGAGAGTCTTGGCCGGAGAAAGTCAGACTTTCTTGACCATTTAAGCCGCCATCAAATTATCCGCCGATTGATTGGATTTGAAATGACTGATTTAATTCACAGCATCGATCGCTATTTAAGACGTGCCAATGTTAGCTCTCCTCAGGAATTACAGGCTTTACCCTATAACGTCGTTGGTTTTAGCGAGGATATGCACCGTCGTAATCGCGAACTAAAAGATTTCCTCTTTGAAAAGCTTTACCGCCATTATCGTGTAGTACGTATGCAAACCAAGGCTGAACGCATCATCACCGAGCTTTTCAACCTTTATGTAAAAAATCCTGGTGCATTGCCCGATACAGCACAATTCTATATCCCCATCAGAGGTCTTGAATTGACCGTCTGTGATTATATCGCCGGCATGACTGATCGTTTTGCGATCGATGAATATAAACGTCTATTCGATGTGGATGTTTTACCTTAATCGCGATTTGAAACAATAAAAAAAAAGGGTTGATATATCTTTCAACCCTTTTTCTCGTTTATTAAGATTTATTTCCGGTAAATTGCCAATTCCATGGTTGCGCGCTGGAAGTAGCTATCTTCAGGAAGCGGCAAATCACCATAGCTAAAATTGACCAGTTTGGCTTCAAGGCGTAACGTGGCCGTTTCTAAAATAAATTGTTTCCCTTCTTCAGCTTTAACCGGTTCACCACGTATTTCAAGCCGTTGGCGTGTTGCAGGATCCTGAAAAGCATGTTTGCTCATGACCACTTTGGTAACCGTTTGAATGTCATTTTTGTCAAATAACCAAATATCAAAAGCAGAAATCTTTTTAGGCTCGCCAACACCAATGATATCTGAGCTACTCACTCCACATTCGCCAAGAAACTCACCGTTTGGCGCGTCGAATGTGAAGGATTCATCATACATATCATCACCCAACATGTATGTTGTCATAAATTGAGCAACCGGCTTAGCCGCAGCTTGTGGTTGCATTGCTGAGGGTGCTGTATCTCTCTCTTGAGCCTTGGCTGATCCCCCAATGCCAAAAAGACCGGAAAGATTCAAAGTTGGCTTTTCAGTTTCCTCTTCGATGGTATCATCTACATCCGGTTTTACCACGGGGTCACGTTTGATGGGTGTAGCTGCAGGACGCGGACTGCTGAAGGACTGAGGTTGTTTTTTCCCAGTCAATTTATTTTTAAATGGACATTTACCTCCTTTATCTTTGAAGAAAAACCGATACGCCAGATATAGACCTATAATGAGCAGAATCAACAAGCCTATTCCTAACCAAAGTAAACCTTTACCTTTTGTTTTTTCAACTTCAGGTTCATCCAGTGGCCGAAGACCAATAACCGTCCCATCATCTTTTACAACTACATTTGGCTCATCTGTAACTGATTGAATCGGAGCGGTAACATCAACAGCTGCTGTAAAACGCTGAATTTGTTCTGTAAACAAATAGCCAGGTGTTTCGTTTAAATCTTCAAGCGTGTCAAGAGCTTTTGATCCGAGTGAATTCCAGGCTAATTGTGCTTCTTTAACCCGTCCCGTCATCGTGTAGGCATTAATTGCATTTCGCAAATAAACTACCCGTTCATCTTGTCTGAGATGTTCAGCACTGGCGTCTTTCCATTTAACCGGGAAGATACCCCAGGCAAGAATGAGACCAATAATTAAGCCAATAACACCCGAAAAAATGGCCAAATTTCGCGGGACTTTTAGTTTCTCTTTGAATGTTGATAAAGAATATTTCATAATTGGCACCTCATTTATAGTGTTCTGTTTTTATAGGTGCATGTTTTATACCAAAAGAAATTATGCTCTTTTCCACTTAACAAAGTAGCCTCGTTTAAAGGCTGCTTGATATTATTTTATCTAAGTAGATTTATGCTTACTTGGATCTAAACCAGTTCTCCATCAATATGATCAAAGTTGGATTTGCACTCAGCACAAACCGCTTTATCTGCACTCTTTTGAGTGAGCAATCCTCCGCATTTCGGACAAGGCGTGGACATTGGTTTCTCCCAGCTGGCAAAATCACATTCAGGGAATCGACTACAACCATAGAAAATTCGGCCTTTTTTGGTCCGCTTTTGAACAACATCACCCTCTTGGCATAACGGACAAGCAATATCAAGTTTTACTGGTATGGATTCAGTATAACGACAACTTGGAAATGTACTGCAACTAATAAAATCTCCAAATCGGCCACTTCGCAAAACCAATGGCTGACCACAATCCGGGCATTCCCTGCCAATCAATTTCGGTTCTGGCTTTTTAGTCGGCATATTTTCTTTGGCATAGTCTATTCTCTTTTCAAAAGGCTCATAAAAATCACGCAAGACGTCTACCCATTCAGCTTTTCCTTCAGCTATGTCATCGAGCTCATCTTCCATGCGCGATGTAAACTTGATATCCACAATCTCAGGAAAGAACTCAACCAATAAATCGTTGACAATAAAGCCAATATCAGTCGGTTTAAGCATGCGTCCCTGGCGGTCAACATAGCCTCGGGTTTGGATAGTAGAAATGATTGGCGCATAAGTTGATGGCCGTCCGATATCATTTTTTTCAAGCGTCATGATAAGCGATGCCTCAGAATAGCGTGATGGCGGTTGAGTAAATTTTTGTTCAGTATTCAGCTTTTCAAGAATCTGTTTTTCGCCCTCTTTTAAGACCTCTTTAAACAGCTTAGCAAGCTCAGGATTCTCATTGTTTTCACCATTGGCGAGACCATAAACTGCTCGAAAACCCGGAAAAACTGTATTACTAACAGAAGCGCGAAACAAATAAATGTTATCCTTTGAGTTTCCTTCGATATCCAAACTCACCGTTTCAACTACTTGCGCCTCCATTTGACTGGCAACAAATCTTTGCCATATGAGCGTATACAAGCGATACTGTTCAGGACTCAAAAATGGACGCATCTTTTCAGGAGTGCGTTGAACTGATGTCGGTCGGATAGCCTCGTGAGCCTCTTGAGCTGTTTTTGCACGGGTGCGATATAGTATAGGTTTTATAGGCAAATAATCAGCACCATAGTTTTTTTCAATATACGATCTCACCTCAGTAATAGCTTGGTTCGAGACATTCACTGAGTCAGTTCTCATATAGGTGATCAAACCGGTTTCTTCATCCCCTCCCAACTTAATACCTTCATACAATTGTTGCGCCACAATCATCGTACGACTGGCTAAAAAGCCTAATCGACTGGACGCATCCTGTTGCAACGTGCTGGTAATGAAAGGCGGGCTGGGCTGATTATGCCTGTTGCTGACCTTTTTATCGACAAGTTTATGACTCGCAGTTTTTATGTCATTGACTACGGTTAGTGTGTCCTTTTCATTGTTTAATTGCAGATCATTATTGTTAATTTTCAGTAGTTTAGCTTCATAAGTCCTGTCGTCACCATCTTGTCGAAATATGGCGGATACAACCCAATACTCCACAGGAACAAAATTTTCAATTTCGCGTTCACGTTCTACTATTAAACGAACAGCGACAGATTGAACACGGCCAGCGGATAATCGACTTCGCACTTTTGTCCATAAAATTGGACTTACTTTATAACCCACCAAACGATCTAATATACGACGCGCTTGCTGGGCATCAACCAAGTCCATATCCAGTTTTCGCGCATTTTGAAAAGCAGTATCCACAGCACGTTTTGTTATTTCATGAAAGACAACTCGTTTTGTCTTTTCTTGAGGAATTTTAGCTGATTCCATTAAATGCCAAGCGATTGATTCACCTTCGCGGTCAGGGTCAGTCGCAAGGTAAATCTCAGGACTTGCGTCAGCAATTTCTGTTATTTTTTTGACTAACTTTGTTTTATCGTTAGGAACTCTGTATTCTGGCGCAAAGTCATTTTCTGGGTCAACACTCAGTCGCGACGTCAGCAAATCACGAACATGCCCATAGGATGGAACCACCTTATATTTGTTACCTAAAAAGCGACCAATAGTTTGCGCTTTCGCTGGCGATTCAACAATCACCAAAGGTTTTCCCAAACCATCCATACTAATGCGATCTGCAAAATTTGGTCCTGTGGTTTTCTTAATGTCACGCAATGTTTTGGTAGT
>CAZTEP010000003.1:0-19132 GCA_964612325.1 uncultured Anaerolineaceae bacterium | reverse complement strand
GATGATGGATAGTGGCATGTACGGAAAAATCGACAAAGCAAAACGCTACGCGCAGGAACCTGAGCGAATAAAATTTCAACATTTCGAAGCACTTATTCAAGGCAATAACAGCGATAAAACCGTGCGCTATAACGACGGGAAATGGGAATGTGATTGCCATTATTTTAGCAACTACGGCGTTTGCGCGCACACAATGACATTTGAAATTCTTCTTGAAAAGATGGTTATTCCGGGTGAGCATCCCGAGTTCTAAGGGCTTTACCCATACGGTTTTGCCACAATAGATTAGCTGAATAAAATTTTTATGGACCTCTTCAGGTCAATCGGAGGGCTTATGGACGCTATCAGAGAACTTGAACTCGTCGTCAATACCTTTTTGCAAGCCGGCGGACCGGTATTGCAAACCATCATGCAAGCCATCACTTTTTTAGGTGATGAACTTTTCTACATTCTCTTTATGCCCGCTATTTACTGGTGCGTGAGTGCCTGGTCAGGCTTGCGCATTGGCGTGATGTTACTCTTAAGTAGTGGCCTAAACAACATTTTCAAGCTTGCCATGCGCGGACCACGCCCATCATGGATTAGCGACAAAGTCACACCGGTAGTACACGAGACCTCGTTTGGTATTCCGTCCGGCCACACCATGAATTCTACCTCAGTTTGGGGTTGGGTTGCTGTTGAAGCCAAAAAGAAATGGGTAACGATTACTTGCATCGTGCTCATCGTGCTCATTGCTTTTTCGCGATTGGTAATGGGTGTACACTTCCTTTCCGACCTCATCATGGGGTTCATCCTGGGTGGATTATTGCTTTTGCTTTTTGCTAAAACCTGGCGCAAGATTGGCGCGTGGCTTGCCAAACTTGACTGGAAGCAACAAGTTATTTTGTCCTTTTTCAGCTCTCTAATTTTTGTCGCGCTGGCAATCCTCGCCAAAAATCTGGGTGGTGAATGGCAAATGCCTGCTGAATGGGCAGCGCGCGCCGCGCAAGGTGGCAAAGAGGTCAATCCGATGTCTATCAAAGGTGCAATTACCTCTGCGGGCATTTGGTTTGGTATGCTGGGCGGTTTCGCCTGGTTACGCGTGAAACACGGCGTGATTAAGAGTGAGCAAGGCACATGGCAAAAACTTTTGCGTTATCTGATGGGTATGGTTGGCGTTATCGCGCTTTATTTGGGTTTGGGTAGTTTGTTCCCGAAAAATTTAGGTTGGATAAGCGATGTTTTGCGTTATTTCCGCTATTTTTTGATCGGTTTGTGGATTTCAGCCATCAGTCCTTTGCTGTTCGTCAAGCTCAAGATTGGGCAAATCGAGCCCCATCTCTAAGCGAACTTCGCGCTTGAGAATATCATCATTTGAATAGTGGGTGGTATCAAGCCCGATAAAACGCAAACCGCAGGACTGATAAAAACGGATAGCAGGTTCGTTGCAGCTTTGCGTTTCCAAAACGAGACCGCGCAAGTTTTTTGAACGCGCATAATCGATAGCTTTTACCATGAGTTTTTTCCCCACGCCCTGATACCTAAATGACTCGTCAACCCATATTTCGGCTACGCGCAGACGACTGCTCCAGTCTTCCACGCTAATACACATAACGCCAAGCAGGGTGTCTCCATCAAACGCGCCATATGCCACCGGCTCAATCAGCCACTCGGAGAAAAGTGAGCCTTCGAATTGCTTTTCAACAGGCGTTTCAAAAGCTTTTTTCGTCAGACAAAAACAAAAACTGCCATCCGTTTTGTCCTTAAGCTCAATGTCATAATAAAAAGACGTGGTGTAACGATACACAAACACTCGTTCTTTCCAGCTTTTATCGAGTTCAAGGATTTTGACGTTTTTAATCACGGTCTGCCAAATATCGGTTTATTTCTTCTGAAAGCACTTTTTTGGAATCAAAATGCAAGGTCTGTAAGCCACAGTCTTTTGCCGCCAGGATATGTCGGTAAGTATCATCAACAAAGAGGACATTTCCGGGCTTTTCGTCCAGCGCTTCACATAAAGCATGGAAAAAGCGCGGGTCGGGTTTTGCCAAACCGAGTGAACCGGAAGCGAAAAAGACTTCAAACTGCTCTGAAACCGGTTGTGTACGGAACCAATCCATCGCGTAAGAAAGATGGTTGCTGGCGGCCGCAAATTTAAAGCGAGGAATTTTTTCAAATATATCCGGTTCGCGTATAGTGTAGGCATGATTGCAAATATATTTAATTTCTTCAATTATTTCATCACGCGGAGTTTGAAAGCGCTTGGCATAATAGCTGAGATGTTCTTCATCGGTGACAAACTTGCCAAAATCGCGGGCGATGGCTAACTGGCGCGTTGTGTAGTCGCTGGCACGAAAATCAAAAAACACGCCCACAAAATCAAAAGCGATTGCTTTTATCTCTGATTTATAACTTTTCAAATTGACTTCGTTCATGGTTTTATAAAAATGATTAGTGTTTGGGTTTGTAGATAAAGCCAAAGATAAGCACTAATAATAAGCCACCCAAGCTAATGCCGGTTATCGTCCACCCCACACGCTTACTGTCACCGAAAATCTCCTGAACCCGTGTGGGAGGTTCGGTAGCAGTAGGTGTTGGCACAGCAGTTTTGCTTGGAATAGGTGTGCGTGAAGGTTTGATAATCGTCGCTGATGGCGTGACTGGAATCGGGGTAGGTGAGCTTTCCATTGTCGGTGTAACCGGCTGACCGCGCATAATAAGCAACGGTTGACCGATATAAAGCTCTTCATTCTCAGGACTGTTACCATTAATTATGTTGATGTCACGAATACTCACCCCATAGGCTTCGGAAATCCAGTAAAGCGTATCGCCTTCCTGGGGAACGTGATAAACCGAACCGTCTGGCCAGGGTGTGGAGGTCATAAGAATTTGGAAGTGAGGCATAAAAGACGGCGCGCCTAAAACGAACTCAATGCCTTGCCACAACAATAATATAAAACTAAAAGCAAGCGCAAATAAAATAAAGAAAACTTTCCGTGTTTTCATAGGCTTCATTATAATCCGGTTTTAAGAGCCACGCTTTATTGATGCAGAGCTTAATCGGTAAGACAATCGGTAGCCGCCTTCTTTAAATGCGCAAGCATCGCTGAAACGCCATTACTGCGCTGTGCTGAAAGATGTCGCCACAGGCCCACGGTCTCAAAAAAACTCAAATCAGCGGTCAAAAGGTCTTCGGCTGTTTGACCATTAAAAAGTTTGTCAACCACAGCCACAATACCTTTCACAATTAACGAGTCACTGTCCGCTTCAAAGAAAACCTTATGATTTTCGCAACGGATATTAAACCAAACACTACTCTGACAGCCTTTAACCAGATTTTGCTCCGTTTTCAAATCTTCCGACATTTCGGGCAACTCATAACCAAGTTCGATAAGGTAATCGTATTTTTCTTCCCAGTTCTCCAAAAGCTCAAAATTTTCAATGAGAGTCTTTTCTTGTTCTTTTATGCTCATCTTATCTCCTCAGCAATTTCAATACCCGATGAATACCGTTCACCAAAGCGTCAATGTCTTCACGCGTATTATATAAGGCCAGCGAAGCGCGAACTGTACCCGTAACACCCAAAGCATCCATAATAGGTTGCGTACAGTGCTGCCCGGTGCGCACCGCGATACCCCGCGCGTCAAGCAAAATGCCCAAATCATAATGCTGTACGCCTTCAATGTTGAAAGGCAAAATGCTGCTGCGCTGTTTAGGATTGCCGTATACCTTTAATCCGGGGATTTCTTTTAAGCTCTCGAGACCATACTTTAATAAAGCGTCCTCATGAGCGTGCACTTCCTTCTCGTCAAAACACTTCAAATAATCTATCGCCGCCGATAAGCCAATCGGTCCGGGCACATAGGGTGTGCCGGCTTCAAATTTATATGGCAATACATTGAAAGTTACTTTTTCAGAGCTAACAATGTCAATCATCTCACCGCCGGACTGGAAAGGTGGCATGGCTTCAAGTAAACGCTCTTTGCCATAAAGCACCCCAACCCCCATTGGCCCATACATTTTGTGCCCGGAAAAAACGTAGAAATCAGCGTCTAAATCACGCACATCATGGCTAATATGCTGAACCGATTGTGCCGCGTCCACAAGTGTCACCGCGCCGGCATCATGTGCCAGACGAATGATTTCTTTAGCTGGATTCACCGTGCCTAATGAATTTGAGATGTGATTAAAAGCCACCAGTCGCGTACGTTCATTAAGCATGGCCTTATACTGTTCTAAATCAAGCTCGCCGTTTTCATCGAAAGGAACAACCCTAAACTTGGCGTTTTTACGTTCGCAAAGCAATTTCCAGGGCACGTAGTTGCTGTGATGCTCCAATTCGGTGACAATAATTTCATCACCCTCTTTAACAAAGCCTTCCCCAAAGCTATAAGCGACAAGGTTTATTGACTCGGTGGTGCCACGGGTGAAGACAATTTCATGAGGATGCTCAGCGTTAATAAACCTGGCAACTTTAGCACGCGCGTTTTCATAAGCATTGGTTGCCTCTACCGCCAAACTGTAATTACCACGGTGAATATTCGCATTATAGCGAGTGTAATAATCAGTGAGTGTGTCAATAACCACCTGAGGTTTTTGGGTCGTGGCAGCACTGTCAAGATAAACGAGAGCTCTCTCATTTACCGGCGACTGAAGAATGGGAAAATCCCGCCTTGCGGATTGAACATCTCTGAACATATGGCGTCCTTTCACCAAGGGAATTCTACCAGATGGAGGCTCTTGTATACCAATAAATGTAAGACCAGAATCGCAAGCCCCCAAAAAGTGTTCGGGAATAAAAAAGAGCGATAGCTATTAATACGAAATCCTTGATCAATTCTCAAAACTGTCCGTAAATACCTGGCATAGGACCTTTACTGGCAATAACCCCAATAGAATAAACGAGAATAAACAATAAACCTATAAAACTGATGACTTGCCAAAACTTGTTTTCAGACAAATCGACCTTTAAGGTTTTTGCCAGCCTGGGAATGACGGGCACGGCAAACAACACTCCAGCGATAATTGCTAACCAAAGACTGGTTTCGGTCACTGGAAAAGGTGCAGTTTGTGAAAAAGGCAAAACTTCAACCACACCCTGCAAACCAAACAGGGATTTATAAAACTTTAGAGCAAACATCAAACCTGGTGATCTGAACAAAACCCAACTCATCAAGACCCAAAAAAGCATCCACAAATGCTGTATGGGGCGCCAGGTTTCCTTTAACAACTTCCCGAATTTCGTCGCTTCAAAACCAATAATTGCCCCAACAAACAAGCCCCAGGCAATGTAATGCATCTCAAACCCATGCCATAAACCTGTAAACAAAAACACGACAAGAATTGAAGCCTGAACCGGATAAGTCTTCATCTTACGAAAACGAAACTGCAAAGGTGTAAACAGATAGTCCCTGAAAAAACCTGAGAGCGAAATATGCCACCTTCGCCAGAACTCAGTCATACTTTTTGAGACATAAGGCCAATTAAAGTTCTCCATGAGTTTGATTCCCAGCATTTCCCCTAACCCAATCGCCATGTCAGTGTAACCCGAAAAATCGTTTAGCAGCTGAATGGCATAAAGGATTAAAACAAACCAAGCCTGATGCGTATGCAAATAGGGAATTGTTTGATTGAATACTGGATTAATATAATTGGCAATCGTATCCGCTACCAATACTTTCTTAGCAAGTCCAACAATAAAGCGACGTATTCCCGCTTCTGTTCTTGGTATAGTGGCACACGGATTTGATAATTCAGCGATACTATCCTTGTAAGGTTGTATTGGCCCGGAAATAAGTTTTGGAAAGAAAAGAATATAGTTCAAAAAATGGATGATGTTTCTTTCCGCATCTATTACTTCATTCTCAATATCAACGTAGTAAGATATCATCTGAAATGTTATGTAAGAAAAGCCCAGGGGAAATACCCAATCCTGTTCCAGGCTTTTTCCAACCAGAAAAGGAAGATCAAGCTTTAATGGATTCGGGAAAGCAGGTGGAAATTGAATGCAATACTTCAAACCAACCAATAATCCGACCTGGAATAAAATACTCACAATTAACGCGACGTTGGTTTTCGCGCCAGTATTTCTGATATGTTCAATCCATCTGCCCAGAAAATAACTCAATAGACTATAAGCAATAAAGAAAACAAAATAAAAAGGCTGTGCTATAACAATAAAAGCTAAACTAGCCGCTAAAATTATCCAACGTTTCAGTTTGGATGGTACGACCAAAAAAACAGCCAACGTGGCCGGCAAAAAGATTAACAAAAAGCTTGGAGTTGTATAATCCATTTTCTTAGAGTTTAGACAACACGCAGTTCCACAAATCGCCAACAGTTTGGAATTTCATAACTTCCTTACGCGAAAACTCAATACCGAACCGCAATTCCACCGCGCTAATCAGCAATATATGGGTGATAGAATCCCATCCAACAACATCATTCGCTGTCGTCTCTGGCGTCACCTGAAGATCGGGTTGATCAAAAGTCTCTTGAAACACCTCATTTAATGTCGAAAAATCCATTAAGCCTCCTCCAAACTATAAATATCACCAGGATCCTCACCCAAATAGATCCTTTTAAGTAAACGTCTCATTATTTTCCCACTATTAGTCTTGGGAATATTATCAATCACAACAATATCAGAAGGCATCGCGAGAGAAGAAACCCGGTTAAAAACATGAGTTTTAAATTTTAACTCTGTCTTTTTGTTCCATTCCACGTTCTTTGCCAACTTCACAAACGCAACAACTTTCTCCCAGGTTAGCGCGTCAGGAGCGCCAATAACTGCGACATCAGCTACCTCAGCCAATTCGATTAGACAGCTTTCAACTTCAATTGGACTAACCAGATGACCTGAGGTATTGATAATATCATCATCACGTCCCAGAAACCAAAAATAACCATCCTCATCCATTCTGGCCAAATCACCTGTGTAATAATATCCATTTTTAAATTTAGCATTATAGAGATCTTCTCTCCCCAGATATGCGACAAACATGGAATCCCAAGGTGCTTTTATAGTCAGTTTGCCCGGAATTCCTGGCTTACAAACTTTACCTTGCTCGTCCATAATCACAACCTCTATCCCTTGAACAGCTTTACCCATGGAGCCGGGTTTAACAGGAATGTCTGGTGTATTTGCGACTTGTGGGCTGGCAGTTTCAGTTTGATACCAAACATCATAGATTTTCTGCCCAAAGTTTTTCACCCCCCAATGATAAATTTCAGGATTCAAGGGCTCACCGGTGCTAAAAATCGCCTTAAGTTGGCTAAAATCATTCTGAGAAAAATCAATTGTTTCATCCCGCATCATCATACGAAAGACCGTGGGTGCTGAGTATAAGATATTGACACCATATCGCTCAATAATTTTCATCCATTCTTGTGCGTTAAATACACCCTCAAATTGGAGGAGATTCATACCCAAACTCAAAGGGGCAATTATGCCATATGATACGCCAACGACCCATGAAGGATCAGCAGTACACCAGTAGATATCATCGGGAGAGGGCTTCATAACTTCCAAAAATGCCTTTTGAATACCACGTACTGCTTTGTGAACATGCTGCACCCCTTTGGGTTTTCCTGTAGAGCCTGATGTGTAGTGCAAAACAGAAGGGGTGTAATCTTCAACTGATAGTGGATTAAAGACTTTGGATTGTTGGGACAGATTCGGCCGGTATGCTTTGAAAGGTGCTTCTTGATCTGCTTCCCAATCCAAGACAAAAACAATTGGCAATGTCAATGAATCATGCAAAGCCTTTTTTAAACGTGGAAGCAGGCTTGAAATGGTTAGAATCGCTGTGGTCTGGTTACCTCCAATGCGATCTGCCAAAGCTTCTGGACCAAAGTTTGAGAACAAAGGACAAACTCTTATTCCAGCTTTCAACGCGCCTAAAAAAGCAGGGTAATAATCAATTATTTTTGGCAAATAAATATACAAAAGACTGCCCATTGATAATCCATAACCTGTCAGCAGATTCGCGACCTGATTGCTCTGGTCTTCAAGTTCCTGATAACTCAATGTCTCCAGAGTAAGATCCCCCTTCTTAACCATGCTCACTGCTATACGATTTCCATATCCGAGATTACAAGGGACAGTGGAACAGACCCACCCAATATTAGCTGGTTCAGAGTTGTTTGATAGTAAAAGCTGTGGATTAAACATACTAATACGGCAAATATACTAAGAGATGTATAAACCTTTCAGATAATTCAATAATGAGCAAATCCGGTTGTTCGTCCATTATTAATTCATGATTGATAAAAAAAGTGTATATACTGTGTAAACGGCTAAAATGTTGTGACACGTAAGGAAACAAAGCATTAAAGAAAGAATCGCGAAAGGTCATGGCTTTGGGTAAGGTGTTGTTTTTGGTTGTATAAGTTTTAAACAGCAAACCGTCCTCTTCTTTTTCAACCAATTCATATTCTGATGGATCTTTTAGAACAAATCGAATCGTTTCTTCCTTAACATTTAAAAGCTTATTCATGTATGGCAAGTCACCATAAATAAACTCGGTAGGCTTTTGATAAAAATCATTAAGTGGGTGAGGTTGAAGCTCAGGGAAGTCTTTTGAGATTACATTCATGATTTCGGTATAGCCTATAAACGCGCCATAATCATTCCAGTGTGTATCTGTGTTATAAAAAGTCTGTCCTTCTTCAGAGGCTTTGAATAAAGCAGGGCGCAAATCAATGATTTTCAATTCCCCATGTGTATTACAATAATTCACAAGTTGATCCAGCCGGGATTCTTCCGAAAATTTTGGCGCGATTGCCTGCATATCGTCGCCATATATTGTTAACTTGTTTGGTGGGACAACCACATATAGCGATATACCTTGTTCCCGTAGAGTGCTTAACATCCTATCCATTTTTCCTTGAATAATGGCAAGTTCGGCATCAGAAAAGGGTATGGTGTTTTGATAGTCATCGTAGCTGAGCTCACCTGTGTAATTAAACCATTGGTGATCAACCGTATACATTAGATGAAAGAAACGATCGCGAAACACATAAAATTTAATATTATTTACCAACTTAATTAAGTCATCCCGCATCCCAAAACTATCATCAAATGATTCAGACGATTTGAGGAATCCTTTTTTAAAGAAACCCACAAAAAAAAGGAGTATCACAAAAGAGAGTATGAGACTACTCGATAATATCCTCGTTTTTTTCATAATCCTAATCCGGAATGATTATACTAATCTTATTTTTTGGTGTCCATCACCAAAGTGAGAACCAACACTTTTTCAGAATTTACGTTTGACAAGTGGTGCTAAAGGATTCCAGTTGAGCAATCGTGCAATCTGTGAGATTTTAACCTGACGCGCCTTTTGAATCTTCAACCGTTTGTTGAAGATCTTACCAAGTCCTTTCAGGGCGTCCCATTTGGCTTTTAGCATAACCTTGCCCTTTCCCATAAATGGCGCAACTATGAGATATACTACATTAACCAAAATATGGAGTGGCAATAATAACCACATAAGGATTCCAGGCATATTCTTGATAAACACCCAAGGCAAATTGCGGTGACCATGATAGACCGCAAAATCACTTCGCGGAGCACTTGAGGCTGAACCAACATGTTTTACAACCGCGTTTGGTAAATACAGGCAAGGATAACCAGCTAATTGCAAACGGAAATCAAGGTCAATATCTTCCATATAGGCAAAGAAATCTTCATCAAAACCACCTACCGCGTCGAACGCGTCTTTCGGGTAAACACTCGCCGCGGCACAAGCTCCAAAAACCTCTTTCGGTTCATTCGTGCCAAGACCTAAAGCCTGATTGTGATTATATCGCCAGGCCAGTCCGCTAACATGATAAACATGCCATTCGCCATCAAATTTATCCGGTTCTGAATACTTTATCAATCGTGAGGCAATAAAATGATTCGGGGTCTTTAATAGAGCTTCGTTTATAGTTTCCAGCCAATCTGGTTCCGGAATAGCATCCGCATTGAGCAAGACCAAATTTTTTCCCTTAGCAAAACCGGCGAGATGATTATTCCCAGCCGCAAATCCAAGATTATCCTCCGACCTAAAAACCGTCAAATCCAGCTCAGTAAAACCACTAACAAAGTCATCGGGTAAAGATACTTCATTGCCGTTATCCAAAAGCAAGACTTCAAAATCTTTATAAGTTTGCGCGATAAGAGCATTAAGACATAGAGGTAAATAAGCCTCGGCTCGCCAATGCAGGATAAGCACAGAAATTTGTGGCAATTTATTAGCATGCATAGTTACTATTTCATTTTATCAACAATCTTGTTCTTATGGACAATATTGTCTTATAACTTTTCTTCTACAGATGGAACGTCTGCTTCAAGATTTTCAGTTTGCTTGTTTTGTAAGGTTGAAGTATCTTCATGGCTCGGAACGTCGCTGACTTTAGCACCTTTTAGGTCATCGGTATCATGCTTTGAATGAACCGAAAGTTGCAAAGTTCGCTTTTGTAAAACACCCAACAAACCGTATAAAAGTTCAGCAACAGTAAACAGAATACGATTCATCGTGCCATACACAGTAATGAGTTCTAAAGACGCAATCGTAGAAAATACAAATGAGAGTGCCACTTCTCGAATGCCTATCCCACCAGGGGCAATGACAAATAAATACCCGGCTGTCCAGCTTAACGCATAACCACCGATGAACACCGGAAGCAGTTGAATGCCAAAATCTGAAAACATTACAAAGAAACCACCACCTATAAAAACCCACACCAATATCCCAATGATCATCATGGTCCAAGGGTTCTGGATACGTTCTTTTGTATATTTATTCAGAATGTGGTGGGCAAGGAGCAAACCTAAATACCACAGCAGGGTATAGCCAATAACGAAAAGAATGGAAATCCAGGTTTGATTCTTGATTTTCAAAAATTGACTCACCAAGTCAAATCTGGAGAGTGTCAAGCCAGTAAGCCCCACATACGCAGCCGAAGAAATTAGCCACAAGTTTTCTAAAATGAGACTTCTGGTTGCAGATTTCACCGTCATCCCACTCATTTTGTAAGCGCCAAAACGACCAACAAAATGCCAAACGCCACCAGGGATGTATTTTCCTAAGCCAGAAAGGCCATACAAGCCCATTAGTTTTATGTACTCAGGATGCCATCCTTCAGCATTTACCGAGAATTTCATAAATAAAACAATGAAAGCTTTTCCAATTATTATCAACAATAACGATAACAAGATCCGCCAGAGTTTAATCTGCGAAACCAACAATGAAACACTATTCCAATTTTTGTAGAAATAATAGCTCGCTCCAGCCAATACCAGTACAAGCCAAAGCCACTTGATAATTTCAATTATTTTGTTCTTCTTCAAAAGAAACGATCCTTTAAGTACTCAAACTGTCTGCCTGACGACTGTTTCACATCAGCAATATGTTCTGTTAATGTTTTGGCAATTTGCTTGTTGTTGGCTAAAAAGCTCTGATAAACTTTCAAAATCTTTAACTCAGTGCTTTTGTAATCAACCGCATAATCTTGCATGGCGAAATCTGTGAGTGTTTCCTGGTATTTATGCGACCATCCAATAACCATGGTGGGAACACACAAAGCCAGGCCTGCGACCATGGCATGAAAACGTGATGATACACATGCATCAGAAGCTTTAATCAACTTGCGTACAGCACGTGTGTTAAGATCAAAATCTACCCAATCAATGCCATTAAAAACATCTTTTGGCAACTCTTCAGCAAAATAATCTCTGATGGCACGGATAGCAATAATGTCATTATTCATGATTTTATCTGAACTGGCCCTGGTTCCATTAGGCAAAAACACATAATTCACATTATCCTCAATCGTGCTCAAAACCATATTTAAAAGTTTTGCTGGATAGTTGATTCCAAGTTTTCGGGATTGTTTTAACACTAAGCTACTGGGCACGACAGCCACTACCTTAGACCCATCTCGCCGAACATCCAGTAGTTTTTTCTCAAGCAAAGAAACACGGCCTTCGTTTTCATCCGAAAGAGCATATTCCGGTTCATAGCGAAAAGCGATGTCTGCCGCGTCAATAACCTTTTCCCCAGGCAAATGGAGCGTTTTCAAAAACTCCGACGAAATGTAACCCCTTGAAAAGACCTTTTCGGATTTTGAGAAAAAAATAGTAGCCAGCTTTCGGTTCATGGGTTTCTTAAATGGCCCTGTTGCCTGGGATAACTTGATAACCGGCACACCCATCAACATCGCTGGCCAAATGGTAAACACATTGAACAACAATTGTAGTGTGCGGCCATCAGAGAAAGTTATGCCACCAATATCCAAAAGCGCTTCCGAATCACGCATATGGGCCAATGATTTCGGCAGTGGAATCTTAATCTTGAACAAACGGAAAAATGCCGCTAAAAGCGCCCACGGGAAATGCCACAAAGCCATTTGAAGTGGTTTTCCATTAAAGATTCGAACTTTTGCATCCTTTATCAACTGAGCATCGTTTTTCGGATAGACTGAAAAAACATTGAATTCAAGCTCAGGGGCCATCTTTCGCAATTCACCTATACTCGTCACAAGCATGGCTTCAGCGCCTCTGTTCCCCCATATTGACCCGCCCATAAAAGAGAACTGTTTTTGTTTCATTTACAACACCTGCAATAACTTGAGATAATACAACTTTAAGGTCACAAGTCGTTTGGGCATACGTTTTATTTTTTCTATCCCTTCCGGGGTTTGCGTCGCCAGGTAATTTTTTAATATCTCACGTGCGATAAGATAGTCTACCCAACGCACCTTAGTATTTACATCATCATTTATATCTATACCAAGCTTTTTACCAGCTTTCGATCTTGCGGAAACATTGTAGTGGACTCGAAATGAACGCGACTGAGATTCTACAATCTCGCGGATATCCTGTGGTTCCAGTTGCAACGCGTGATCTTTTTCTGCTTGTTCGAGATATTTTATGGCGCGTTTGGATTTTGCTATTATTCCTGAATACTTTATCGGTAAATCTTTCATCCTTTGTAACCACACATCACCGACAGAGAGATCACTGTGATACCCAGCGTGATCATGGCAATGCAAACATTTTTTCTCGCAAAAGTAGTAAAGATTTTGATATTTGCTAAAAAACGAAAATTTCTTACTTACAATAAAATGGTCATCAAATTCGGCGGTGATTCTGCCACGCCAATGTCCTGATCGAAAACGGAAGTCGGTTAATTCTGCTTTTGGGGTTGGCCGTAACCGGTCCACAACCATTTCTGTCAATTCTGGTTGTGAAGCATGCCCACAAAACAGGGTAATCACCAAAGCCAGTTTTTCCTTTAATTCCGCGTCTTTTTCTGACAATAAAGTAAGTAGTTTTGCATCACATGGCAAACACACCACCGCAAGGCGGCCTTTAAAATCTTTAATTATCGGAATTGCTTCCCGACTAAAAGCGGTTGAAATATATTTACTTCCTTGCGATTCGAGAAGTTCTTCCAGGCAAGTCGCGATTTTATAACGCGCGCGTATTTTGTCGTCTTCTATTGTGGAAACACAAACCAATGCGCCGTCAATTTCATTGTTCGTCAACATATTTAAAAGCAAACCAGTAACAACGCCACCCGAGGCCGCATTACTTCTGATCAGGTGGTCTTTGGCATATGCAAAATAAGCGGATTCATAGTGCCCAATATAATCTTGGATTTGCTCGTCAGTCCAATTTGTTCTTAACAACTTGTCTATGAGTGCGTTTGCTGCCATATTCACCTACTCTTTGTCATAGCGTTGTTTTTTATCGTTATAGAGTAATTGTTCTTGATTTAGTCTCAATCTTACAAACATGTCAGCTAATAATCCAATCAACCACATCAGAATACCAAACGAGAAAAGGTAGACAGCCCCAAATGCAAGGAAGATATAAGGACTGAATGCCCCACTAACAAAGTAATGTATCAGCACGAATATTCCCATTAAAAACCCAATAATAACCAGTGGCAAGCCTAAAAGACCAAAAAATCGCATGGGACGATAATCACGGTAGGCCCTGATAATAATCTTTATGGTCTGGAACATGTATTTCATGATACTGCCCGCGACACGGGATTTTCTTTCCGGAAAATAGCGCACTTTTACTGGGACACTTTTCATAACCATGCCTTTATTGGCCAAATCCAGAAAGGATTCTTGAGTGTAAGTGAATTTTCCTGTGAGATTGAGTTTTAGCATGGCTTCCTTTGAGTAGGCTCTGAAACCACAACTCACATCGGGAAAACGATGCCCAACGATAAATCCGATAAGATCAGACATGCGTTTGTTGCCCCAAAACTTGATAGCAGACATATAGTCTGGTCGTTGTGCTGCACCATCGTCAGTGGTGAAACGATCCCCTGAAACAAAATCTGCTTTTTTATCCAAAATGGGCTGAAGAAGCGGTAGTATATCGTTTGAATCAAACTGTCCATCCGCATCGATATTAACCAAAACATCAGCCCCAGAGTTTAATGCAGCTTGCAAACCTGTATGAAAAGCTTGCCCAACACCCATATTCCGAAAATGAGAAATAACAGTCGCACCTGCCACTCGGGCAAGATTTGCAGTTTCATCTTTCGAGCCGTCATCCACAACGATAATCTCGATTTCATCTATTTGCGGTAACGAACGGGGCATAGTTCCAATGACACTGCTTATTTTTTCTGCTTCATTAAATGCCGGAATAAGAATGATTAGTTTCATTTTTCTCCCAATATCAAAAATTCTGTTATCTTTTCTGGTTTTTTAACATTCCAATGCAATTATTTTTAATTTTAGCACATTACATACCCTTTTACTGTTTTCGTTTTGGTCATTCCATTCTACTTCCAGGTCTGTTCAATAAACATTCAAAAAAAGCCAGTAATTTTGCACGATAATGATCATTTAGGGAAGAACAAAACAAGTTCGCTATCAAGAATGTAAATTCATTTTCCCTATTCCTGCATAACCCTCAAGCTGTGCATTTTAGCGTGTATAATTATTTAAGATGGTTCTTCATTAATTTGCAACAGCCAACTCAATAAGAACATTATGTGCAAAAAATCTATACGTGACAAGAAGAATCAAGGTTCAAACCATCTTGCGATGATTTGTTTATTGAGCATTTTGCTCATTTTTTTGATTACCGCAAGTTTTGTGGCTATAAAAATGGGCTTTGGTGTTATTCCAGACGAAGGCGCCCACTTCATGTTAATAGCTGAATTTGACAAGACTTTGGGCATACCAAATGAAACTGAAGCCACAATTAAACGAGGGGTCTTTATCGAAGGAAATCCTTTTCTCTATTACTGGCTCATCGCCAGAATACGAAATATTCTTTTTCTCTTGATTCCTTCCTTAACAGATTCCATAGGTTTTTATGCTGTAAAACTCATCAGTGTTTTTCTATCCGTGGGAACATTAATCAGCACATGGTTTCTTGCCAAAGAAATCATTGACAATGAGTGGCTTCAGCTTTTGCCTGTTTTCTTGCTGGCAAACTTACAAATGTTTTTCATCCTCTCAACAGGTATAAACTACGATAACTTAGTCACACTTCTATGTACATTAGCTATCCTTTTTATCATACGTATAGCGAAACAAAAACCTTTTTGGGAAAACACTTTTTTGTTAGCTATTTTTTTAGGGTTAGCTGCTCTAAGCAAAAAAACCGCGTTACCCTTGGTTCTGATATTAGTCATTATTTGGTGTGGATTACTCATCAAGCTCAAGCCAGGACCAATTCATTTAATAGGTAGAAGAATTGTTTTATTCATTTTAGCTGTCCTTGTAGTTTCCCTTAATCTCTTTATGTATGGAAGAAACCTGATTGTTTATAAAAAAATCATTCCAGGATGCTATCAACTCGCCACTGAGAGTCAATGCAGTGAGTCCAACTTTATCGCGCGGGAACGTGAACAAGGCTTGGAAGAGAAGTTGAGTTTTTCACAGGCAACAGAACAAGGATACCCGTCATTTATAGAGTATTATTTCGAACATTGGTCAAAAGCAATGATTGAAAGAAACGTTGGGATTTTTGGGCATAAGGTTTATTCAAATCCCATGACTCCCACTGTAACTTTCTTTCTTATTGTTTTGATAATCCTGTGTTTCACCCAAATTCGTAAGCCTGCCCTTTTATTCTGGATTCTATTGGGTATCGCATGCGCCTACACAATTATTCTCTATTATTTTAATTATGACTTGCAATTATCGTTTGGATTTAAAGGTTTTGGCGTTCAGGGAAGATATATTTTTCCTGTTATTTCTGCATTCTTAATCATTTTAGTGTATGGCATTCACCATATTCGTCCTAAACTGTTTAAGTATATTACCGTCATTGCAACTGTAGTTGTTAGTATCTTGGCAGGTCCACTACAGATTCTCCAGTACTATAATTCCTTTTTCTATTCCTGGTTTTAACCCAAACGCAAACAGCGCGCCTATTATGGTAAAATTTCAAGTTGTGAACACGCAAATTGATACAGAGAAAAACAAAGCTCTTTACGACTCTTCTAAAAGAGTCTCCCCTGCAATTGCGGAGCTCAAAGAGATTGGCAATTATCGCCACCTCTTGGCTCAACTTATTCGACGCGATATCTTAACTCGTTACAAGCGTTCTTTCCTTGGTGTGGCATGGACAATGCTCAACCCTCTTGGCACAATGTTGGTAATGACCATCGTTTTTTCAAACATTTTTAGAGACGGTATGCCGGGTGTACCTTTTCCAGTTTACATCCTAAGCGGTCTGGTGGTATGGAACTTTTTCTCCCAGGGCACCAATGCCTCAATGAGTGGCTTAGTGTGGGGCGGCAACCTGCTCCAACGCATTTTTGTTCCCCGAACGATTTTTGCCGTTTCTGCTGTTGGTACAGCACTTGTTAACACGCTCATTGCGCTTATACCATTAGTTATTGTGATGCTCATCACTAAGGCTACATTTAGTTGGGCCTTGCTCTTTTTACCGGTTGCTATCATTTTAATCGCGTTTTTCACCTTGGGTTTTGGACTGCTGATTTCATCATTAGCCGCCTTTTTCCCGGATGTCATGGAAATGTATCAAATTCTACTTACGGCATGGATGTACCTAACCCCCATTATTTATCCAGAGAGCATTATCCCCGAACGTTTCCACACTTTGTACCGGCTTAATCCCATGTATTGGCTCGTTAAAATTTTCCGCGCGCCTATTGTTGATCAAACGTTGCCAGCTTTGGGCGATTTCGGCATTGCGGCAGCGATTTCAATCATCATGCTCGTTATCGGCTGGCTTATTTTCACTTCAAAATCGGATGAGTATGCCTATAGAATCTAAGCCAATCATCGTATTAGAAAACGTCTCAGTGCGCTATCGGCTCCCAAGTGAGCGCATTGGCACACTTAAAGAATACGCCATCCGCATTTTGCAACGGCGCATAAAACACCGGGATTTTTGGGCAGTCAAAGACCTTGACCTCAGCATAAACCAGGGTGAAGTTTTTGGCATTATTGGCGACAACGGTGCTGGCAAAAGCACGCTTCTAAAGGTCATCTCGAAAGTGTTGCGCCCAACCACTGGGCGCGTGCGCATTTATGGCAAGATCGCACCCCTTTTGGAACTTGGCGCGGGATTCCATCCCGAACTGAGTGGGCGTGAGAACGTCTTTTTAAACGGTGCCTTACTCGGTTATAGCCACGAAGAAATGAGCCGTGTTTTTGATGAAATCGTTGATTTTTCGGAATTAGCCGAATTTATCGACGCGCCAATCCGCACTTATTCCTCAGGCATGTACGCGCGGCTTGGTTTTGCAGTTGCCACGGCACATCAACCTGAAATTTTAATTGTGGATGAAATTTTAAGCGTTGGTGATGAAGCATTCCAACGCAAATGTACTGACCGCATAACCGGTTTTCGCGAGAAGGGTGCCACAGTTTTAATGGTATCGCATAATTTGGATCTAATCGGTGAAATGTGCAATCGCGTAGCCTGGCTTGACCATGGGAAACTCATGGCAACAGGTACTGCCCAGCAAGTAATTAGTCAATATCGTGAAGGAACGCCTTAAGATGGACTTTATTCCCTTAGAAATCCCTGAAGTTGTTTTATTAGTCCCAAAGGTTTTTGGCGACCACCGTGGGTTCTTTTTGGAAACTTTCCGAGACAATCAATTCAAAGAACACGTCGCTGATTTTGATTTTGTCCAGGATAACCACAGCGGCTCAAGCCAGGGCATTTTGCGTGGCTTGCACTATCAAATTAAACAAGCGCAAGGCAAACTGGTGCGTGCCGCGGTTGGCGAATTTTTTGACGTCGCGGTTGACCTGCGCCAGGGGTCCCCTACTTTTGGTAAATGGGTTGGCACAATCTTAAGTGCTGAAAACCGCCATCAGCTTTGGATTCCCCCAGGCTTCGCGCATGGCCTGTATGTCATGAGCGAATGGGCCGAAGTGCTTTATAAAGCGACTGATTACTACGCGCCAGAATGGGACCGCAGTCTGCGTTGGGATGACCCATCCATCGCCATCAAATGGCCATTAATGAATGGCCACCCCCCAATACTGTCCCAAAAAGATTTTGACGCACCCACATTATCAGATAATGCAGAAACATATCCGATCGGATGGTCGGCAAAACCACCTTGTGAGGAGAAACCATGAAAAAAGTTTTAGTTACTGGCGGAGCTGGATTTATCGGCTCCAACTTCATCCATTACATTTTGAAACATCATGACGACGTTTTTATCGTCAACCTGGATGCCCTGACCTACGCGGGAAGTTTGGAAAACCTCAAAAACCTGCCCGCGCCTGAACGGCATCTTTTCGTTGAGGGCAGCATAACAGACCGCGAGCTGATTGATAAACTCTTTGCTGAACACAAAATTGACACTGTGATCCATTTCGCTGCTGAATCACATGTCGATCGCTCAATACTCAACCCCGGTGTTTTTGTAGATACCAATGTTGTCGGCACTTTTGTCTTGCTTGAAGCTGCCAGACGCGCCTGGTTGGTTGATAAAATCGTACCGCTTGAGCAATGCCGCTTCCATCATGTAAGCACCGATGAAGTCTTTGGCACACTCGCGCCAGAGGATCCACCCTTCCAGGAAGACACCCCCTATGCCCCGCGCTCGCCCTATGCCGCTTCCAAAGCCGCCAGCGATCATTTTGTGCGCGCCTATGCTGAAACCTATGGGCTGCCCGTGAGCATCAGCAACTG
>CAZTEP010000002.1:0-21768 GCA_964612325.1 uncultured Anaerolineaceae bacterium | reverse complement strand
AGCCAAAGAAGTCGCTGGCTTTCGCGTTTATACGCTTGAAGAAACCGGCTCAACGAATGATGACCTTCTGAAGTTAGCCAAACTCGGCGCACCTGATGGCGTGGCACTCTCAGCTTTGAAACAAAGCAAAGGCCGTGGCCGGCTTGACCGAACATGGTTAGGAAAGCCGGGTCAGTCATTGGCATTGAGTGTTTTATTGCGGCCTACCAAAGAGGAACAAGCGCATCTCTTGAGGTTTACAGCTTTGGCTGGTCTAGCGCTTCTGGAAGTGCTCAAAACCCGTTATGGTTTGCAGACGATGCTCAAATGGCCGAATGATGTCTTGTTGGATGGCGCCAAAGTGTGTGGCATATTGACCGAAAGTTTATGGAATGGCAATCAGGCTGACGCGGTTGTTATTGGGATTGGCGTTAATCTTGGTAAAGAAGCTTATCAGGGCCAGCAAAATCTGCGCTATAAAGCGGTAAGCCTTGAGGAGCATTTGGGTTATTTAGTTTCAGTCGAAGAATTGCGGGACGCGCTGTTAGAGTCTATTCAGAACCTGCGACCTGGCATGATTCAAGAGGATTTTATCTTTTCCTGGAACCGGAATTTGGCTTTTGTGGGGGAACGTGTTCAAATTTTAAATGAAAAAGGCGAAACCGAATGGTTCCGCCTCAAGGGTGTTCAGTCTAACGGCGCGCTCTTGGTTGAGGATATGTCTGGCCAATTACGCCAATTATACTCGTCCGAGATTGCGCCTTAATTGGCTATTCTTCTAAATCTTCATCCATTTCATCTTCATCGTCATCATCAATGATAATGACATTCATTTTGTCGTTCTCAGACGCAGTCGCCAGGTCATTTTCTGAGTTGGATTTATCATTTGGCTTTGTGTCACTGGTTTTATCGCGGTGAGGGAAGCTTTCAGTTGCGCAAATACGCGTCATAGCTGCCAGGCTATCACCTTCATCTATATCAATGACCCTTACACCCTGGGTCGCACGACCTTGAATCGAAATGGCGGCCACTTTTGTGCGCATAACAATACCGCCACGGGTAATGAGGGTGATTTCATCATCTTCCTGAACGGTGCATGCTTCCTGGAGCTTACCAATATGCTCTTGTTCAAGGTTCACAAATGTAGTCACGCCCAGAGTGCCCCGGTTTTTAGGAATGTATTCTTCCATCTGTGTGCGTTTGCCCTGCCCTTTTTCCGTGAGTACTAACAGGGTGCTGCCTTCTTCAACTACTTCCATGCCAATCACATAATCATCTCCGCGCAGGCGGATCCCCATAACGCCCATGGTCATGCGACCGGTTACACGCACCTGGTCTTCAGAAAAACGCAAGGCTTTGCCTTCGCGTGAGACTAAAATAATATCGTCATTGCCACTGGTCTTGCGCACCCAACCGCAACTGTCGCCTGGGTCAAGGTTGATGGCAATCAAGCCACTTGGGCGCACGTTGGCAAAACTGGCCAAAGGCAGACGTTTGACGCGTCCAAACTTGGTAGCCATGACGAAGTATTTGGCTTCATCAAAGCTTTTTACTGCTAACATCGCGGTAACGTTTTCTTCGGGTTCGAGGTCGAGTAAATTGACCAATGGAATGCCTCGGCCCTGGCGCGATTCTTCAGGAAGTTCAAAAACTCTGGTGGTGTAAATCTTGCCTAAATCGGTAAAAAAGAGCATTGTGCCCAGAGTGTTAGCGCGTTCAAAGAAGACTACTTCGTCTTCACCACGCATGCTTTGGCCAATCACGCCACGTCCTCCGCGACCTTGTGAGCGGTAAGCGCTATCGACTACGCGCTTGATATAGCCTCGGTTGGTAATTGAAACGAACACGGGTTCGTCCTGAATGAGCGCTTCGTCTGAGAGGTCCATCTCATGGTCGGGCGCGATACGTGTGCGGCGTTCGTCACCGTATTTAGCGGCTACGTCGTTAAGGTCAGCGCGGATAATATCCAAAATGCGATGGGGATTGGCCAAAATGTCTTCAAGTTCGGCGATGAGTTCCAAAATTTGTTTGTATTCTTCTTCAATCTTGAGGCGTTCAAGAGCTGCCAATCGGCGTAATTGCATATCCAAAATGGCCTGAGCTTGTTCCGGACTTAAATTGAAGCGTTCCATAAGGTTGGTTTTGGCTTCGTCGGCATCGGCACTTTCGCGGATGGTCTTGATGACCGCGTCGAGATTAGCGATGGCAATAAGCAAGCCGTCCAGGATATGGGCGCGTTTTTTGGCTTTATCGAGGTCAAAAAGGGTGCGGCGGGTGATTACGACCTGACGGTGTTCCAAATAGTGGAAAAGCGCGCGCTTGAGGGTGAACATGCGGGGCACACCGTCAAGCAAAGCCAGTGTTTGCACAGCGAAAGTACTTTGCAAGGGGGTGTACTTAAAGAGCTGGTTTAGCACTTTTCGGGGTTGTGTGCCTCGTTTGAGCTCAATTACGATGCGCATACCTTTGCGATCAGATTCATCGCGCATATCAGAAATAGCGTCCAGTCTGCCTACGCGCACGAGTTCGGCGATGCGTTCGATGAGACTGGTTTTGTTGAGCTGATAGGGGATTTCGTTGATAACGATGGCATAACGGCCTTCGCGAATTTCTTCAATGACAGCTTCACCACGCACCATCAGGTGACCACGGCCAGTGCTATAGGCCTGACGGATGCCTTCGGTGCCAACGATGACACCACCGGTGGGGAAGTCGGGCCCGGGCACGTGTTGCATTAGCTCTTCAACACTAACCTCTTCGATGTTGTCCCAGCGGTCGATAAGCAGATTGAGCGCGGAAACCAACTCGCGCAGGTTGTGCGGGGGAATGTTGGTGGCCATGCCCACCGCGATACCGCTTGAGCCATTCATCAACAAACTTGGAATGCGCGCGGGCAGTACGACTGGTTCTTTGAGAGAGGCATCAAAGTTATCTGTGAAGTCAACTGTTTCTTTGTCCAAATCAGCAATAAGTTCATCGGCGATTTTGTCTAAACGGGCTTCAGTGTAACGCATGGCCGCGGGTGGGTCACCATCGATGGAACCAAAGTTACCCTGACCTTGCACAAGCGTGTAGCGCATTGAAAAGTCTTGCGCCATGCGTGCCATAGAGTCATATACCGCGCTGTCACCATGAGGGTGGTACTTACCTAAAACTTCACCCACAATACGCGCGGATTTTTTGAAGGGTGTGTTGGCGCGGATGCCCATGTCATCCATCGCATAAAGAATGCGGCGATGAACAGGTTTAAGGCCATCACGCACGTCTGGTAGCGCGCGCGCCACGATGACGCTCATGGCATAATCGAGGTAAGCTGTGCGCATTTCTGAGTCGATACCGACGGTCTCGATATCGTCAATATTTTGGTTATTTACAACAGGATTGTTTTCATTATTGTCTGTGTTATCACTCATAATATCTTTCTGGTCAAACGCGAATTTTGTGTGTTTGACAACTTATTAAGTATACCACGAGAGAGCCTCTTTCGCTAAAACCTTTGCTCAGACGGAAAATTTAGGCTCAAAATCAAAAGTGGCCATAAAACCCGATGAAATTAATCGGTTAAATTTTGAAAAACTGAGATGATAAAACCAAAAAAACTGGTTTTTTGAGACTGTTTTTTAAAGCATCTTAGAGCAAAGAGCTTACAGGAAAAATATCAGGTGGATTATTGCTTGGTATAATTTGGATAGCATTAAAGGAGATATGGAACTAATCATGCTTAAACTTCGCCTGATGACCCTAAATCTTGGTGGCGGTATAAAAAACTACCGTGGTACACCTAAAGAGAGCTGCGATAAATCCGAAGCAATCTCACTACTTATTAATCGTATTAAGCCGGATGTTTTGGGCGTACAAGAAATTGCTCAATTTCTTGATGGCGATGGCAATATGCATAGCATGACTGATCGTATCCGCTATGATATTCAGTTTAGCCAGGCTTTTTACGGTGAAACACTTTCAATGAAACACCACATGCAGGTGAAGCAAGCCTTGATGGTTGAAGGGATTTTTAACGACTGGTGGGACTGGTCAAAAGGGAATGCGATTTTCTCTCATCTTCCTTTTTCGCGTTTAGGAGACCCCGAAAAGTCCGGTATGCCACGCAATGTGCCTGTTTTTCAGCCTTCGCGATACGAAGGCACACGCGATACTGACCCGCGTTATGTGATTATCACGCGTTTAAAAGCCGCCCCACATCCTTTTATTCTCAACTTGCACCTCAGCACCCTTGTTGGTGAACGGGGCGAAAATGCCTGGTCTGAAACGATTGAAGCAGCTGAAAGGGCGCGCTCGAGACAAATTCTGAATATGATTGGCCTCATTGAAAAACATGTTTTAATCCCTGGCCATCCGGTGGTGTTGATGGGCGATTTCAATGCCAACCCGGAGGAGTATACGCTAAGAGGCCACCTGGTTGAAGATTATGATTTTGTGCGCCTTATTCCAGTCAACGACATACCTACTCATGGAGATGCCGGCAGTGTGGACCATATTTATTTCGCGCCGGCTAAACGGCTCTTGCGTTATGAATGTCGGGTTGTTGATGATGAATTGGCAAGGCAGGTGTCTGATCATTTACCTGTGGTGGCTGATATTGAAATTGAATAATATGTAGGTGATGATGAAAACAGCGCAGTATTTTGGAACTGATGGTATTCGTGGGACTTATGGCCAGGAGCCGATGAACGAAGCTTTTATGACACGTTTGGGATTCGCGCTTGGCACTGTGATGGGGCACGATGCTGATGCGATTAACGAACAACCCATCTTTATGATTGGTCGTGATACACGCGAGTCTGGTCCAAAATTGCAGGAAGCTTTAACGCGTGGGCTTACCGCGACTGGTGCTATTGTATGGGATTTAGGTATATTGCCAACCCCCGCAATTGCCTTTTTAACGCAGGATTACGAAGCAACCGCCGGTGTTGTTATTTCCGCATCGCATAATCCCGCTAAGCAAAATGGTATCAAATTCTTTAGCAGTGAGGGAACTAAGTTATCGCTGGAACAGGAGCTTGAAATCGAAGCGGTTTTGGATGCTACCGAACTTGATGATATTCCTGAGATGGATGAAAGCAAAGTTTTTGACCGAATCGATTTACAGGCGCGCTATCTGAGAGACCTCCTTTCGAGCCAGCGAGGCTTGAACCTAAAGGGTTTACGGATATTAGTGGATTGTTCAAATGGTGCCGCTTTTCGCCTGGCACCTCGCGCGCTTGATGTTTTAGGCGCGGACGTGGTGGCGATTAATGTTGAGAGCAATGGCAAATTAATTAATGTCAACTGTGGTTCAGAACGCGCGCGCTCAAAACCAGCAGAGTTGGCTGCTTTGATGAAAGAATATAAGGCTGAAATCGCGGTTAGCTTCGATGGCGACGCGGATCGGGTTATCTTTTTGGATGAATTAGGTCGTTTGATAGATGGCGACCATATTTTGGTCTTTTTGGCGGATTATTTACATAAAGAAGATATGCTTTTAGGCGACACTTTGGTTACCACGGTGATGGCCAATGGCGCACTAAGAACTTATGCCGAAAGCAAAGGTTTTAAATTAAAAATGACCAAAGTGGGCGATAAATATGTCACCGAAGCTTTACAAGATATTCAAAAAGAAGAACGAACCAAGACCAGAATTGGTTTGGGTGGCGAACAAAGTGGCCATATTATTTTGCTGGACCAAAATCACCAAACCGGCGACGGATTGCGAACCATGCTTTTTGTTTTGCGAACGATGATGGAATCAGATGAGAAACGTCTGTCAACATTAGCTGACCAGGTTCAAAAATACCCTCAATTGGTTGCTTCGTGTGATGTAGCTAAGAAGATTCCTTTGAATGAAATAGCATCATTAAGCGCCAGGCTAAGCGCTTTGAACGACGAATTACCGGGATTGTTTGAGATAAACTCACGTTACTCAGGTACAGAAAACAAGTATCGTTTGATGATTGAAACTGACACTCGCCACAGCACCGCGGAATTAGCAAAAATCGCCTGGGAGATTTGTGATTTGGTGCAGTGTGAAACGGGCACTCCCAATGGAAGTCTGACTGAAGTGTTGAATGTTGCTGATGGTGGCTTGATTCCAAGGCCATAATTACTTATTGGAGCTGAATATGATTGAAGAAAAACCTTTTGTGACGCAATTGCCTTTTCGATTTAATCGCTTGAATAGAGCGCTATTTGTCGCGGATAAACCCGAACTGTGGCAACCAGCCATTGCTGAAATGAACGTCTTTTTGGGTGAACTTGAAGCATGGTTACACAAAAATGTGGATTTGCTGGCTGAGGATTTGGCCACCAGTTCGCGTGTTTTGAGCCTGTTACTGAGTCTTTCCGCGACGGGCACCCTGGGCAGACTTGAGCTGTTCAAGGCCAAAGACGCTCATGGTGAGGCTTTCCGCAAGCAACTTGATGAGGATTATTTGCCAAAAAGCGCGATGATGCGTAGCAAGGCGATTGATTTAGCCATCTATTATTTGACCACACCTGTTTTCGCGTCCTTGAAAGAGGATATCGCGTTTGAAATACTGCCACTTTTGGAAAGTCTGGACTTTGAACAAGACCCTGATCGTCTCATGGCGTATCGGGTTATTCAAATTGGCAATATTTATGAGCGTCTGTATGCCATGCGTGTGCGTACATCTGACCCGGTTTTGATTGGTCTCGCTGGCGTAAAGGGCTTGTTGCGCGAGATTTATGACCGCAAGTATTTGCGCTTTGGCACGTCTGGTGTGCGTGGCAGATGGGGAAATGATTTCACCGAAACCCGCGCGCGACAGGTGGTGCAGGCGATTTGCGATTTCATGAACAATGACGATGTGCCTGCTTTTGTGGGCGCGGAGGATCTTTCAGGCCGACGTGTTGTCTTGGGGCATGACACGCGCGCTAATGCGGATGTGGTGACCCAATGGGCGGCGGAAACATGCTTGGCGAATGGTTTTAGATTGGATATTGGCACGCGCGATGTGCCAACGCCTGCGCTTTCATATTATGAAACCGATGTTGTGCCGGCTGATGATGTGGCCGGATTGATTATCGCGACTGCCAGTCATAACCCTCCTGAATGGCAGGGAATAAAATTTAACCCGCGTTTGGGTTATCCAGCACCGACCAATGTGACAGATTTCATCGCTTTTCGGATTAACGAATTGCAGATGATAGATGCCGCGGGTGGCCAGGCGGACTTAAGCCAAGGCAAAGCGCGTGGATTGGTGAATGGGTTTGACCCGCTCGATTCTTATGTGCATTGGATTAAGGATAACGGGAATGGAAACGCGCGTATTCCTATCGATTTTGACCGCATTCGCCGATATTTCGCGGACAAAATGGTTGTTGTTGATGAAATGCATGGCGCTGGTCGTGATTATCTGACGAGATTACTTGGTGAGGCTGGTGTGCGTTACACGGTTATCCATGCTGAAGTAGACCCCGAATTGGGTGGTCAGGATTACGCTAACCCCGAAGAGCCTTTTAATCAACTGCTAAAAGATACCGTGGTAAAAACTGGAGCGCATTTGGGAATGGGCATGGATACAGATGCGGACCGCTTTGGTATTATTGATTGTGATGGCACATATTTTCGCCCCAATCAGATTTTGCCAATGTTGTTGCGTTATCTGGGCGTTGACCGTGGTTTGAAAGGGCGTGTGATTGCGACCCAAACCGGCTCGCCTCTTCTGGAGCCTTTGGCTGGGATGATTCCCAATAATGAAGCCAATCGACCCGCGCCAGGTGCCTTGCCGGGTTATGTTGGTCAGGTTATTTACAAATGTCGTGTGGGAGATATTAAAACCCGCGCTCTCACGAACGCATTCGCTGTGCCGGTGGGCATTAAATATATTGAAGAAATTCGCCGTACTGACAATGCCTATAATTTCCATAAAGAACTGCCTGAAAACTGGCGCGATACGATTTTGATTGGTGGCGAAGAAAGTTCCGGTTTGACCACGCGCGGGCATGTTTTGGATAAGGACGGACCCTGGGCGAACCTGTTGGTGATGGATATGGTCGCATATTACGGAACACGCGAACACAAGCCTCTGCATAGTTTGAAAGCGATTTGGGATGAGTTGGTGCGTTTGCCGGGATTGTGGGAGAGCTTTGGTACCTCTACTGATCCCAGTTCACATGCGGGCAGAGCCGATGTGGACGCCCCTTTGGAGGCTAAAGAAGGGTTTATTAATTACTACCTTGATTTACCTCAAACCCAGAATACGAATTCTCCCAAAGTGGCTCATCTGAAAGTGGATTATTTGGGTGGCATTCGTTATGAGTTGGTTGAAATGCAATTGGTGGATGAAGAAGGCGATGACCATCATTATTTGCGCATGCGTGCCTCAGGCACTGAGCCAATCAATCGTATTTACATTGAATCAAGTAGGTTGAGCACTGGTCAGGCGATGATGAAAGAGGTTTTGCGTCGGCTGGAATTGATTACCATGGATGTTTTGGCGCAGGCTCATTCCCCATGGCATTTGGTTGATATGCTTTGCCAAACCAGCATGACCCCTGATACTTTAACTTTAGTCAAAAAACTGATTGTCGATAAGGCCTGGGATTTGGCGGATATTCTCCAAAAAATATTACAGATGACCCAAACGCTTGAAAAACGCAACCGTAAAGTAATCTGTGCCTGGCATGAGGCCTTGCAAAAACAGTGACATTCCGCTAAAAACAGGTGAGCTTGGTCATGAATTACTCGGATTACCCTATCTGACAATCCTGGTATTTACTATAATACAATATGCGCGAAGATTTTACGCGCATATTTTTTGTGGATTCTTCCGCAGGATAAAAAATAAAACAGAAAAAAAGAGGACCAACTACATGAAAATAGTCTGTGATAGCGGTGTTGATCTTTCAATTGATGAATATAAAGCTTTAGGCGTTACGGTTATTCCACTTAAAGTTGAGGTTGATGGAAAGTCATATCAAACGGGTGTGAATATCAGTCCGGAAGAGTTTTATGATCTTATGGATAGTGCCAAAAATATGCCGAAAACTTCAACTCCTTCAATCGGTGAAATTGCGGATGTATATCGGGACTTAGCCAAAGAAGACCCAAATATCATTTCAATTCATATTTCTTCAGGTTTGAGTGGAACCTGGGCGGCAGCTAAACAAGCTGCTACGTTGGTACCAGAAGCTAATATCAGCGTTATTGATACGCTTACCCTTTCAGCTGGAACTGCCTGGCAGGTACGCGCGGCTGTCGCATTGGTAAAAGCTAAAAAGACACGGGAAGAAATTTTGGCGCATTTGGCGCAAATTCAGCGTGCGGTGACATCTCATTTTACTTTACCTGATTTAAAATATCTCATTGCTGGTGGTCGTATTGGTCACCTAAAAGGTTTGCTGGCTTCATTGCTGGGGATTAAACCAATCATTGAGGTAGACAAAACTGATGGTAAATATTATGACAAAGGCAAAAGACGCTCTTTTCAAAAGGCGATTAATGAAATCCCGGTTTTGCTCCAAAAGTATCATAAAGCAGGCGCGACCCTCAAAGCGCAAATCGTAACTGCCGCGAATACTGAAGGAGGCCAAAAGCTCAAAGAGGCTATCGAGAAAGTATTCAAAGTCCATTGGGAGCCTGATGTTGTGCTTGGCACCGCGCTTGGCGCGCACACTGGCCGTGGTTTGGTGGGCATTGTTGCCGCGACCGCGTCAGCTTTGCCTGTTCTTAGCTAAGTATTAGTTTTAGAAATCTGAGAGCGCTGATGAAATAGCGCTCTTTTGTTTTAATGGTCTCAAATACCGTGATGTAGCACGAACAAGGTTTGTAAACACTTTGTAAAGGAAACATGATAAAATAAATAATCCATTGAGTTCAATCGAGTTTAATATGACATTACAAACGCCTGTTCATATTTTATTATTACGTTTAACACTTGCCACTTTTTTGGGCAGTGTTGTTGGCTTTGAACGCGAACGCGACAGCCAGCCAGCTGGCTTGCGAACGCATATGATTTTGGTCTTAGGTGCCTGTTTGGCGGCTATTATTTCAGATGAGATGTCTTTTCGGTATGGCACTGACCCCACGCGTTTAGCGGCTCAGGTCATTTCGGGCATCGGTTTTCTTGGTGCAGGGGCTATTTTGCGTTTTGGTTTTAACATCAAAGGTCTCACCACCGCTACCACGCTTTGGACAATGGCCATCGTTGGCCTGGCAGTTGGGTTTGGTTATCCAATTATCGCTGTAGTGACTACCGTATTCATGATTATTATTTTGACCATCATCAATGTCGTTGAAAAGAAGTTTGTACGTGTTAATATGGTACGCAACATTGTGGTGGATGTTGATTTCGATCAGGGTATTACCCGAAAAATACGCAAAACGATGACCTCAATTTCAGAAAAACTGATTTCCTTTTCGGTGCGTAAAAGCGTACGAAGTTCGCGCTTGCGCATTACGATGATCGCGCAGTTCCGGAAAAATGAAGGCATTGAAGATGTCGTTGAAACTCTTTCAGCCATTGACGGTGTGCGCAATATCAAAATCGATCAATAGTACCCTCTTGAAAAGTCTTGATGTATACTTTTAGGCGATGCCTGATTTATTTAGCTATTTAAAGACTTACGACCTCAGTTTTTTGCAAAGCATTGCTGATGTTTGGGGTGTCACTGCCAAAGGTGCGGACCGTCGGGCATTTGCCACTTCATTAGCCAAGTCAATTTCTAATACCCAGCTGTTTGAAGAACATTACGAGAGTTTACCAGATGAGGCTCGTGAGGCTTTGGATGTCTTAAAACAGGCTGGTGGGATTCTGCCCTGGTCAAATTTTACGCGTCATTATGGTGAGATGAGAGCATTGGGTCCAGCCAGGCGCGACCGCGAAAAACCCTGGTATTTTCCAGCTTCAATTTCGGAGCATCTTTATTATCATGCGATGATTGGACGTGAATTTATTCGACTGGATGATGAAATCAACGAAGTAGCCTTTATTCCGGATGAATTTCTAACCTGTATTCCACAAAGCGCGCCTCAGCAAAGGCAGAGCATTATGGAACAACTAACCGAGTATGCCGCGCCCGCTGAATCGGAACAGATGGCTTATGGTCTGCGAATGGTTGATGATTATTGCACTCTGTTTTCGGCTTTAAGACTCGGGAATACTGAGTTTCTTCTGGCTAAAATAGCCAAGCCATCGTTCTACTGGCGATTGTTAAGAGCTTTGGGGGATGATTTGAATTTAATTGGCAAAGATGGTTTGCCAACGGATATCGCCCGCGCCTTTTTGGAACAGCCAAAGTCAGAAAGCGCGGTTTGGCTGATTAAAAATTGGGCGAACACACGCGCTTTTAATGAGTTGCGTTTAACCCCGGCTTTGCGTTGCGAAGGGACCTGGCAAAATGAACCCTTGCCAGTCCGACGACAGCTTTTGGCGTGGCTGAAAGATTTAAAGGTGGGGATATGGTATCGCTTGAGCGACTTCGTTATTGCCGTTGAAAAAAATGACCCTGATTTTTTGCGTTTGGGCGCTGATTATGATGTCTGGATGATTTATGACCGTGCGACAAGTGAACTTTTGCGTGGGATAAAGAGCTGGCATCGGGTTGAAGCAGCATTTTTGCGTTTTATGATTACCCAATGGATGGCCTGGCTTGGATTGGTATATACCTTTGTTGTTCCATCAGGTGAAGAGACCTTTTTTACGCTGACACCGCTTTTTGCAAAGAGCTTCATAGAATCAGAGCAAAATGAAACGTGTCAGGAACAAGATGTCGAAGAACCTTTAGAGGTAAAGCCTAACGGGCTGATTTTGATGAGCGATAAAAATCCTGCCATCGCGCGTTATCAAATTGCCCGATTCGCCGAGTGGGTTGAGACAGGTCCAACGCGCTACAGCTATCAGCTAACGCCTCAATCCTTGAGCAACGCGGCTAAAGCAGGTCTGACCATTCGGCATTTATTAGGCCTGTTGCGTAAATATGGCCGATCAGTGCCACCGCCGTCCTTGCAAAAGGCATTGAATCGCTGGCAGACTGAAGGTGGCGAAGCAAAAATTGAAAGGCTTAGTGTCTTACGCTTGAAATCACCTGAAATCTTGCAGGCTTTGAAGAAATCTGATGCAAAGGTTTGGTTGGGCGATTCACTGGGGCCGGTAGCGGTGATTGTCAAAGCTGGCGGACTTGAAAGAGTTCAGGAAACCTTGGCGCGTTTAGGTTATTTGAGCGATTATGCTCTTGATGATTAAGCGAAATGGAAGATGTAAAGAAAGAAGAGTCAAAACAAACTGAATCATTGCCGAGAAGGAAACCGAACCAATGGGCGCGTTTGGCAGCAAGCGTTTTCTTCTTGATGGCTGTTTCTGGTTTTTTGCGCTTTTATGGCGCGATCAAACAAGGCGCGACCTGGCGCGAGTTTGGCTTGTTAAAATCCGAATATGTTTATCTGATAATCGCAGGATTGTTATATGGCCTCATTAATTTGTTTGCGGTAGGTTTTATCTTAAGTCGCCACCGCTTGCGGGTGATGATTGCCTGGATAGTCGCGTTGCTTGGAATTGGCCTTTATTGGATTGAACGCTTGTTCCTCTGGTCAAAAGATCAGGCAGGAATTAATCCTGCCTTTATGATTTTATTGCAACTGGTTTTTCTTTTGGTTCTATTTATGTTTCACTTGTTTGAACGCAAGCGACAACAATCTGAGTCTTTGGCTTAGCTTCAAGCCTCTTTTCTAAATTCAAGAATATCGCCGGGTTGGCAGTTGAGCGCGGCACAAATGGCATTGAGCGTATCAAAGCGAATCGCGCGCGCTTTGCCGGTTTTGAGCACAGATAAATTGCTAAGGGTGATGCCAACTCTCTCAGAAAGTTCTGTAAGGCTCATTTTTTGTTTGGCCAGTTCAACGTCTAAGTTAACTATAATTGCCATGTCGCCTCCTAAATGGTCAAATCAGTGTCGGTTTTGTAATCCACCGCTTTTTGAAAGACGGAAGAAAGCAGGAAAAAGAAAATTGATAGGATGGCAAAAGCCACACCACCGAACATGACATAAAGGTTGGTAATTGAGCCGGCAACATTGGCCTCGGTGTAAAAGTAGAGGAAAATCAGTACGGGGATTGGGCCGATACTCAAAAAAGACATTGTTTTGAGAAGATTTACAGATTCTTGTTCAAAAGTTTTATCGCGACTGATGCGCACAAGCAAGAGAAATGCGACAACAATCAGGCTAATGATAAAAGCAAGCACCAGCCAGCCTGTAATTAATACCGGGATACGCATGTGGGTTAGGGTGGGGTTCGCGAGAGCGACCTCTTGTGATAGAGGCCATAGGTAAACGCCAATGCCAACGATGATGAGCGTTAGCAAGGCTAAGCCAAAAAGGCATATGGAAGACATGATTTTATTTTTCATTACAAAATCCTTTCTTTTTGAAGGTAGATATATCGATTATAAATGAAAACTTATCGTAAGTCAATAATAATATACTGAAATACAATAAAGTGGAAAGGTTATAAGTTCAAGCTAAAAGGGAAAATCAGGCTTTTTTGAGAAGCTTGCCATTTTGCCAGTCAAGCTTTTCAACCGTGCTATCAATGCCAATCAGTTTCTTAAGCAAGGCTTGCATTTTATCAGTCTCGCCACTGGTATAAAAAGTGGTGCCTAAGGGTATTTCACTTTTGCTCAGCAATTGACGTTGGTCCAGGCTACGCGCGGTTTGACGGGCTATGGCAGGGGAGGGGTCAATGACGGCTGCCTTTCCGTCAAGAATTTCTTCAATGGCAGGAATGACAAAGGGAAAGTGGGTGCAGGCTAACACCAAACGGTCTATCCCCTCAGCTAACATTGGGTCAATAGCCTCATGCAGGATATGTTTGGTTTCGGGACTGTTGAGTTCGCCTTTTTCGATTTGCGCGACCAACCCCGGGCAAGTGCTTTTGAAAATTTCAACATTACTGGCAAAACGTTCAACAACTGAGGCGTAAAGCTCGCCATGAAAAGTGCTGGGCGTGGCCAACACGCCCACCTTATGGCTGTGGCTTTGCTCCGCGGCGGGTTTGACGGCTGGTTCCATACCTACAAAAATCTGCTCAGGGTAAATCTGGCGTAAGTATTTTAAGGCAGCTGCTGAAGCAGTGTTGCAGGCGATGACGATGATTTTCGCGTTTTCGCGGATAAAAAAGCGAGTCACGTTTTCAGCGAGAACACGTAGTTCATCAAGACCGCGATCGCCATAGGGGACATGCGCTTGATCGCCAAAATAGATATAGCGTTCATTGGGGAGCTGGTCGTATAAGGCGCGCAAGACAGAAAGACCCCCAAGACCGGAATCATATACGGCTATGGCTTGGTTGGTGGGGTCAAAATTGGACATGACGGTATTATAATGGAGGCTTCGTAAGAATGAAAAGCGCTCATCATTGGAGCGCTTTTTTATATCTCATAGTTTATTTAAGCGGACATCCCGGTAAACCATTAAAGGTAATGGCACACCACCAGCTTTCAGGCATGAAAACCAAAACCAAGCCTGCCACAATTAGAATCACGATAAGAATGAGAAGGAAGACGAGAAATCCGCTCATCTTTTTCGGTTTCTTGGTAAAACCCGGTTCGGGTGCCAGGGGTTGTTGGGGTGTTGGCGCAAAAACAGGTTGATGGGTTGGTTGGGGAGGTGGCGGTGTTGCTGTGCGCGAATCATCTTTTTGGTCATTCTGAGGTGTGGGAGAAGTTTCACCACTTAAGGGGTAGGAAAAACTAAAAATGGTGTTTTCAGCAAGCGTAATTTTATCGCCATGATTGAGTTGCTTGGGTGAGCTGATGCGCGTACCGTTTACAAAGGTGCCATTGGTAGAGCCGAGGTCTTCGATAAAAACCAAATTTCCCTGGATAAAAATGCGCGCGTGGCGACGGGAAATTTCAGCATCTGGAATAGGTAGTTCATTGGCCAAATCGCGTCCTAAATAAAATTCAGGACGGTCAAGAAAATAGCTTGAACCCGGAATGGGGCCAGCAGTCATCGTTAATTGGGGTTTAAGGTCGTTCATAACAAATCCTCATTAAAAACTAAGCTACAAGATTAGATGCAATTATTGTACCTTAATCTAAACTTAATCGTTTTAAGAAAAAAAGCGCCTTGTCTGAATAAAACAGCAAGGCGCTTGACATTGAAAAGAGTTTACTGGATATTGATTTCTTTGAATACTGAGCGGATTTGTCCGTCAAAATCACTGACGATGAAACCAATCACAGCTTTCCCTTGAGGGAGGTAGTATGTTATGGCTTCGATTGGTTTGCCTGTGAAGACGAATGTCTCGCCGTCGCGTTCTTCGCTTTTTATAACCTGTCCTTGAGCATTGATGACCATCCTGCTTTCTTTGACGGTAAAGCTATCGCCGACGTTGGGTGTGATCTCCCAGGCACCACCGCCTCCGCCGAGGCTATCACCAAAATCAGTGATACCGGTAAAACCCATCACCTGATAGAGCTTTTCATTCATAAAACGCAATTGCGCGGGACGCTTTTCACCGGTTTCTTTGAAGGTATAAGTGCCATTGACGACGTAAACAGCTTCACTGTAGTTGCGTCCATAGTCAACAGGGTTAAAGAGGGCGTAAACTTCCTGAGTGCCGTCTGTAATGGCATACATGTAAGGATCAAAGCTGAAGTTGAGTTTGAATTTGTCCTGAGGCCAGATGGGGTAATAAACGCCGTTTTTCTGCTGGGTTTGCCCGCTTTCTACAAAATCGGTGTCAACGATGTGAATACTGCCATCATTTTCAATGATGCCCGTAAAAAAGTAAATGTGGGCGATGTTTTCGCCAGTGATGGTCACATCCAAATCGATTGCTTCTCCGGGAATGACGATATCGCTGGAAGCGTTGATTTCAGACACGCTTATTTCACCTGAGCCAGGGATTTGACTGGCGCGCGTGAGCAAAACTGGTTCAATGGCGGTAGCCTGGAATTCCCTTCCGCCGTAGTGATAGGCCAAAAAGTCATCCCAAAGCGATGTGCGGGCGAAAGTATCAGCAATGACGGTGTAAGATGCCATGCCGGTGTTGTTGTTTTGATAAAGCTGCGAATTGGGGAAGTAAATTGCGATGCCGGTTGAGCCAGGTTTGCCAGGCCCGTGTTTCTCGGCAACGACGGCTTTTTGCAGGCTGAGCAAGAGGTCGTTGGCGGCCTGATAGACTTTTTGGTCGCCGGAAATATCAGCGGTAAGGGCTGCAAAATGACCCATATCAATGTAACTGGCCGGCACATTTTGGCCAAAAATAGACGTGTAGCTTTGGGCGTAACTGCGTGCCTGGGCTACATCGCGCTGGTTAATGCCTTGTAAATTGTAAGCAAAAGTGTTGAGTGCGTTGAGCAGTTCGGGGAAGTGGGCGAGGTCAATGGCGGCGAGGGTGCTGTTTTTCTTGAGTTGCGCGCCAAGTTGTTCAGCGCTCATACGGTTAACATACCAGCCTCCACCACTTGAATTTTGGCTTAGGAATTCTGCCCGGGCCTGGTCATCCTGCACGCGTTGATCCTGGGTGAGATAGCTTTCAACGATGTTTTTTGCGATCTCAGCGGTGGCGATATCCGGGTCGTAAACCATTTGGCTTAAGAAGGCTTCATATGCCCAACCCACGCCGGGTTCGGTTTCTTCGGACGCCACCGCATAGTGTGCGTAAGGCGCGAGCATGGCGTAGACTTCCATTTGGCTCATCAGGCAGACATCAAGGCCAATTAAATCGAACTTTTTAATGGGTGTGGTGCGGGTAATCTCGTCCAAAGCAGCTTCAAATTCGTCGAGCAAAATAATAGGGTCTTGCATCACCCGCGCCAAAGGCGCGTCTGAGGTATTGCGACCACCCGGTTTTGGGTCGCTCCATCCGCCCGGCCATCCCATGCCATGGTCAGACATGAGTAGCATATAGCGTTCCGCGGGAAACTGATTGGCTGCCCAGCTAACAAAGTCGACCAAAGTGCGGGGGTCACCCATGTTGACCTCGCCAAGGTCCTGAATAAGCTCTGAACCTGTCTTTTTAAGGTCGTCATCCTGCAAAACGAGATAACGCCGTGCTGTCGTCCAATTGCCATCGCCGGAATATCCACCGTCATATCGGTCCACTTGCGCGACGATGATGACCTCTTCGGTTGAACCAATTAATTCCATTTCATTGAAATCAAACATCAGATCTTGTTCAAGAGCTTTATCGTCAGCGTCGATATAAGCCATTACTAACCATTTGGCTTTTTGGCTTGGGTCGCCTTGATTGATAATGGCTTGGGTGGCTTGTGGTTGTTCAGGTTGTGAAGGACGCGTTGTTTGAACTAATTCTCCTGGCGCCTGGTTTATATCCGAGGCGGGTAATTCGGTTTTGGCTCTCGAACACGACCGCCACAGGAAAAACAAGACAACTAAGAGGATAATCAGGAAAATGATGCTGCCACAGCCACGGCGGCTTGTGGCTTGTCCGCTTGGTGTACCGCTGGTACCTGTCGCAGATGGTCCGGCTGAACTGCCTCCACTGCCGGTTAAACCACTTAGCAATCCGCCTAATCCGGCCAATCCACCCACCACGTTGCCCATACCACTTCCGCTGGAACCACCTGGGCGAGGCTGTTGACTTTGATTTCCTTGTGGTACTTGGTTGAGCAGGTCTTCAACAAGGTCTGATTGGGGTTTGGGTTGCGTGCTTGATTGCTGTGTTGGCTGACCTGTGGGTCTGCCCTGGCCAGGCACTCTGGCGCGCTCTTTGGGTGCGGAGCCACGCCTTCGCCGTCGGCCATCAACTTCGGGGATATTATCTGTCATAATTCATTTCCTTCTCTATTTGATAACTGCAGGCTTTAATTATAAAACAATGGGGCAAAATAGCATTAAAAAATCAAGGTTGATATTTGTTGTAACATTTTCCAAGGGTGCAGATGATATCTTTTTATTCAGCAGTGTCAATATTGTCTGTACGGAACCAGGTTTTTTGGTCTGGGATTTCCGGCCATTCAAAAATAGGGCTTGAACTCTAAAGATTAATAACCATAATTCAGACCAATCAGAGCGTGTTAAAAGGCACGCTCTTTTTTTGTAATGCAATTTGTTTGGGAATAGCAAAGAGCCAGGCGTGTTACTTAGGACACCTGGCTCTTATGGGGATATTCTAAAAAAATCTTATGGGTTTTCAGGACCCTGCATGAATTGTGTGATATCCAGCATCATGCCTGAACCACTGGTCATGACCTGGGGCAGGATGCCATTCCATTTTGTGAGAAACAGATATTGCAGGTATTCTGGCGTGAGCGCGCCGGTGTCTTTGAGCGCTTTTTGAGCATCGGCCTGACCCTGCGCCTGAGCGATGACGGTTTGGGCGTCAATTTCAGCCTGAGCCAGCTTTTGTTTGGAGGTTTCTACCTGCTGTTGGGCAACCTGTTTGGCTTCAATCGCGTTTTGATATTCCGCGGAAAAATCCATATTGATGATGTTGAAGTTCTCAACAATAATATGGTAGGGTTCTATCTGGCTAATGAGTTCATCTTCAGCCATCTGGCGAACCTCACCACGCTTGGTGATGAGTTCTTCCGCGGTAAAGCGGGCAGTGGCAGCTTTGAAGGCATTTTGGATGGCCGGCGCGACAACGATTTCAGCGTAATTAGGACCAATTTCCTGAAAAACCAGGAGCGCTTTGCTGCCATCCAGGCGATAGTTGACCGCGATTTGCGATGAAACTACCTGCAAGTTATTGGACATTGCTGTGGCGGGAGATTCGTCCTTTTGAGTACGCGTGCTCATCATGACCACATTTTCCGCGAAGGGGATTTTGACATGAATGCCTGCCATAGATGTGCGGTTTGCGGCGCCCCAGCGGGTAATAACGCCCACATTACCGGCGGGAACAACATAGATTGCCGCGCGAAGCACGATGATAGCGACGACGACTGCCAGGGCAATCCAAATGATATGCTTTCCTATTTTCAAATTAGGTTTCTTTGGGGTCGGGTTTGTGTTGGTGCTTGAACTTGTTGTAAAACTTCCGTCGAACATATGACCTCTCTTTCATATTAATTAAACCAAAAAAGTATAAACGATACAATAGAAAATATAGTTAAAAGATTTGGAACTTGTTAATAATTTATAAATCATCTTATTAAACAAGGCTTTCAGGCCTCTTCGTCTGTTGGTTATTTCAGAATTTGCTGAATTGTTGTACAATCAAGACAGAATCCGTGACCATGAAAGTTGAGGAAAAGCATGTCAGTAATCACAAAAATTAGTCTTTCTAACGAACTCCCCCCCAAGAAGTCATTTCAAGCAGGTATTCGGCGCGCGCCGGATCGTGGTTTCAGGTTGACCAAAGCCCAAACCGTAACCGCCATAAAGAACGCTCTGCGCTATGTACCCGAAAGCCTTCACGCGGAACTTGCCCCCGAATTTTTCGAAGAGCTCACCACAATGGGGCGCGTTTATGCTTACCGCTACCGTCCGGAAGGGCGCTTGTATGGCAAGCCGATTGATGAATATAAGGGCAAATGCCTGGCAGGCAAGGCTTTTCAGGTGATGATTGATAACAATCTTGATTTTGAAGTCGCCTTGTATCCCTATGAGCTCGTCACCTACGGCGAAACCGGTTCTGTCTGCCAAAACTGGATGCAGTACCAGTTGATTATGCGCTATCTTGAAGAACTCACCGAAGAGCAAACCTTAGTGGTGATGTCGGGGCATCCTTTGGGCTTGTTCAAATCGCACCCCAGCGCGCCACGCGTGATTATCACCAACGGTTTGATGGTCGGCATTTTTGACAATATGGAAGACTGGGAAATCGCCGAAGAAATGGGCGTATGTAATTACGGACAAATGACTGCCGGCGGTTGGATGTATATCGGCCCACAAGGCATTGTGCATGGCACTTTCAACACCATTTTGACCGCGGGACGCAAGTACCTGGGCGTGGCACCCGATGGTGATCTGACCGGCAAGCTTTTTGTTTCCTCTGGCTTGGGCGGTATGAGTGGCGCGCAACCCAAGGCGGTAGAAATTGCCAAGGGCGTGGGTGTTTTTGCTGAAGTTGACCTTTCGCGCATCCAAACCCGTCACAAGCAAGGCTGGGTGTCTTTGGTCTCGGATGATTTAGACGTTGTTTTCGCTGAAGCGCGCAAGGCGCTGGAGGCCGGTGTGTCAACGTCGATTGCCTATCATGGTAATATCGTTGACCTTTTGCAGTACGCGGTAGACCATGACATTCATATCGACCTGCTTTCCGACCAAACCTCCTGCCACGATGTTTACGGCGGCGGCTACTGTCCGCAGGGTCTCACTTTTGAGCAACGCACGCAGATGCTACACGATGACCGCGAAGGCTTCCGCGTTTTGGTGGATAAAACTTTACGCAAGCACTATGAACTCATCAAAATCTTGCATGAGCGGGGTACTTATTTCTTTGACTATGGCAACGCTTTCCTGAAGTCGGTTTTCGACTCGGGCGTTAAGGAAATTTCAAAGAATGGCATCGACGAGAAAGACGGCTTTATCTTCCCGTCCTACGTTGAAGACTTGATGGGCCCCGAACTCTTTGACTATGGCTATGGCCCGTTCCGCTGGGTCTGCCTGAGTGGCAAGCAATCGGATTTGATTAAGACCGACCAGGCTGCCATGCGCATCATCGACCCCAATCGCCGTGGCCAGGACCGCGACAATTACATTTGGATTCGCGACGCGATGGAAAACAACCTGGTTGTCGGAACTCAGGCGCGCATTTTGTATCAGGACGCTGAAGGCCGTCGCGATATAGCCCTCGAGTTTAACCGCATGGTGCGCGATGGCGAAGTAGGCCCGATTATGCTCGGTCGCGACCATCACGATGTGAGCGGTACCGACTCGCCCTTCCGAGAGACCGCCAACATTCGCGATGGCAGTAATGTGATGGCGGATATGGCAACGCAATGTTTCGCGGGTAACGCCGCGCGGGGCATGAGCCTGGTGGCGCTACACAACGGCGGTGGCGTGGGTATCGGCAAGTCAATTAATGGTGGCTTTGGCATGGTTTTGGATGGCTCAGAACGTGTGGACGAAATCATCAAAAGCGCGATGATTTGGGACGTGATGGGCGGTGTCGCCCGTCGTTCATGGGCGCGCAACGCCAACGCTATTGAAACCGCCACACTGTTCAACGAAAAGCAGTCCGAAACGCACATCACCCTGCCTTACCTGGCGGATGAGGACATGGTTACAGCGCTGGTTGAAGAGAAGCTGGCCTAAGAAAAAAACTGCTTAGAAGTGTAAAAAAGACAGAGATTCAGTTGTTTGGGCATTCCGAACAACTGAATTTTTAATAAAGCTGTGTTTTTCTCATCTATTTGCTCGGTAACATTTTAAATGAACTAATGCGTTTTCCTTGACGCATGTCTAATGCTCATTTACAATAATGGCATGACAAGCTATTCGCGATAACTAAGGCTCCAGGTATGCCCTGATGATTCAGGGCTTTGTGAGCGTACATGGATTGCGGATGGTTTTTTCTTATTAAATACAGACTACTTAAACTTAACCACAGGCAATCCCTGTGGTTTTTTCGTTAACAGACTTTTTGCAACAAAGGATAATAATAGATGGACAACCCTAACAACAAACAAAATATGACTGAACAAGCTGATTACGCGCCTTTGCCTGAATTAGCCGGCTACCGCTTTTATCGCTTCACAGGCAGTGAAGAGGATTACGAGAATATCGTTGATATCGTCAATTCACGCCACGCTGAACCCGATTTCCATGCCAAAACAACTGTGGAAGAGACCCGGCATGACTACCAGTATCATGGCGCAAGCTGCAAAAATGAACGCGATATTCTCTTTGCCGAAAAGG
>CAZTEP010000001.1:0-25533 GCA_964612325.1 uncultured Anaerolineaceae bacterium | reverse complement strand
GAAAGGCTGTCGCTTTGCATGTGACCCCGCACACCCGAGCCGCTTCTGCATGGAGTGCCTTGAGCGACTTGAAGCCGGCGAGAACCCCCTGCCCACCGAAACTCGCAAGACGCCCTTCATCAACCTGCCTGTTTCCGCCACCGAAGACCGTGTGGTGGGCACACTGGACATTGAACGCGCCATCCAGCTGGGTGAGCGTCATTTTGAGCCTGGCGTGCTGGCAGCGGCGAACCGTGGCATGCTTTACATCGACGAGGTCAACCTGCTGGATGACCATGTGGTAGATATCCTGCTGGATTCCGCCGCCATGGGCGTGAACGTGGTTGAGCGCGAGGGCATTTCGTTTAGCCATCCGGCGCGCTTTATCCTGGTGGGCACGATGAACCCCGAAGAAGGTGATTTACGTCCGCAGCTTTTGGATCGCTTTGCTTTTTCGGTGGATATCCATGGCATTATGGATAAATCAAAACGTGTTGAAATCATGCGCCGTAACATCGCTTTTGAGGCAGACCCTGTGGTTTTTCAGGCGAATTGGACACACAAAGAACAGGAACTAAGCGACAAGATCAAAGCCGCGCAGTATCTGTTGGATGAAGTTAGCTATACTCAACGCGACCTGACCTTGATCGCGGAACTGACTTCCTCAATGGAAGTTGACGGGCATCGCTCGGATATGGTCATTCTAAAAGGAGCGCGCGCTCAGGCCGCGTTTGGCGGACGCAGACGCATTTCGCCGGTGGATATTGGCATAGCGGCTGAATTGGCACTGCCCCATCGTGTTAAGGCCGGCCCGTTCCGCAAGAGTGGCGTGGGTATCGAAACGCTCAACACGAAAATCGATGGGCTAAAGCCCTCAGCACGGTGGCGGAATATCCCGAAGAAGAGAGCGACAACGCCGCGCCAGACGAATCTGATAAAAAAAAAGTAACCCTTTAGCTGAAGGCGAAATCCAGCCGGAAATCTCCCCGGATGAAATCCCTTTGGTGGGTGAAAGCCAACAGGATATTTTCACTACGCTCGACGCGCATTGGTGGGATGGCGGACAGGTGATTGAAGCGGGTGAAACCTTTGAGCCGCGTCAGCTTGATACGCCGCTGGACGAAATGGTGCGCAAACAGGGCGGTCGGCGCTCGCAAACCCGCTCGAAAACCAAACGCGGTCGCTATATCGCCGCGCGCCACGCGCCGGGAGATACCACTGATATCGCCTTTGATGCCACATTGCGTGCTGCCGCGCCTTATCAGTGCAAACGCAAAGAGCTAAAAGCGCGCAACAAGGTGGCGTTCGCGGTACGTTCGGCAGATTTCCAAAAGAAAATTCGCATGCGAAAAACTGCCAACCTGATTCTGTTCTTGGTGGATGGCTCATGGTCGATGGCGGTATCTGAGCGCATGTCGGCAACGAAAGCGGCGATTTTATCCTTACTGACTGATGCCTATCAGCGGCGCGACCGGGTGGGATTGGTGGTCTTCCAAAAAGACCGTGCCACGCTGGTGCTTTCGCCCACCAACTCGGTGGTTTTGGCTCAACGTGCTATGGAAAACATACCCATTGGTGGCAAAACACCGCTCGCGGCGGGTTTGGTGATGGCTTATGAGGTGGTGCAGCGCGAAAAGATTTTGCACCCCGATGTGCAGCCCTTGCTCATTGTGCTGACCGATGGCGCCGGCAATGTGGCGTATCAGCCCGGGCGCAATGTGCCCCAAGAGCTTGAGGAACTGGCGGGCATGTTCAAACGCGAGAAGATTCACAGCGTGGTGATTAACATGGAGCAAAAGGTCTTTGATGCTGGACTGGCGCAACGCCTGGCGGACCAAATGGGCGCGGTTTGCTATACCGTTGATGAACTGCGTGGCGATATCCTCTATGAAACCGTGCAGAAGGAAATTATCGCGCCAAGTGGGCCTAATTATCGTGACACCGCGCCGGTGATGGCAACCAGCCGTGACTGGTAGGACTAAGGCCGTCCGTCAATATCACTAAGCTTTGCTCTATACAAAGCGCCGTTTGCCAGCAACCACATATAGCCCTCATCATCTTCAATAATGGATGTGTTTCCGCCCGCAAACCAACAGCCTTCTTTGGTGTTGGGGTCGTACCATGCCATGCCAGTTCGAAATGTGGGAGAATCGTAGAGGGTATCCATAGAAAACCAGAGTTTCTCATCACTGCTTTCATAAATGGCTTTGGGAGGTGTAAAGTAAAATGAGATATAGTGGTTATCACCACCTGCTCTGCGTAAGATACCTGGAAAAGGAAGGAACTGGTGCCATTTATTGTTTTCTTCTAACTTGCCAAACGCGCCAATCCATAAATTGTCGTTACTGTCATAAAAAAGCCATGCCTGACGAATGTCTTTTATCTGAAATCCGATTTCACTAAACGCCATACGGTCAATATCAAAAAGAACCAGCTCCGTTCCTGTAAATCCATTTGCCCAAGTCGGAAAATACAACAGGATTTGATTGGAAGGCGCCCATATGGCCTGAGTAATTATCCCATGTTCGACGATACCAATAACTTCATGCAATGTCTCCGAGGCTAAATCATAACGATAAATCGCATCGCTTTCCCGGACAATCCAAATACTTCCATCCTTTTCAGGCAGAAGGTAGGTATCATTGTATTTATTTAAATTTCTTATGGGTAAATCAGAATTTGCCAGAGCGACAAACGCTTGTTTTGCTTCATCATATTTCGATAAAGAAACATTTTTGCTGTAATATGAAGCTTCAGGGTTAATGGTGAGAGCAAATACGTCGCCGGTTTCACTAATAACAAGATCGTGAATCGCAAAATTGCTTTGGCTGATTTCGTTTGAAAAAGTTTTCCATTCTCCTGTATCAATGTCATAACTGAGAATAACTTTATTAATAAGCTTAAAATGGAAGGGTTTTTCCGCAATCCAAATTTGGCGCGTGTCATTAAAGTAGCTGATACCCACAATTTGGTTTTTAGTATGGACGCTTGGGGAATTTGGCAAAGTGTCAATTTTCTCCCATGGTGCTTTGACTGGAAATCCTGAATAATTGTGCTGAGAAAATTTTGGGACGGTGAAAGCAAAATCGTTGAAAGAAAGCTCACACCAAACATTTTTGGGTGACTTAACCGGGCCAAATACTGAGTTGTGTGAAGTATAGAAAGTAGCACAGCGCGACAGCAAACATACAGTAATGCAAAATGAAATAAGTATAAATACGATACGTCTTTTAATGCCTTCACCCATTGAGTTTGGTCCCTTGTGGAAAAAAGGTTCTTTAATTCTGCAAGAGATTCAAATCTAATTCTTCGATAACCCTGTTTGCTAATTGATGTTGTTGCTCATCAAGCACGTAGAACACACATCCCTCATCTAATGTAAAAAGCAAGTCACAGTCGTTTCGTATGGTGTCAACGGCTTCATTTGGGACTTTAAAGAACCAGAGCTTTTCCAAGACGCTGTTTTTGCTTAGAATTTTCTTTTGCCAGTCATCATCAGCATCAGTTAGGCCATAAAAAACGAATTGCAGGTGATCGGAAGCTATCAGCGCCATTAATTCAAGAATAAGTTCCATGTTAAAACGGCCGTGAATGTGAAGATAATACAACGGTTGTTTTTCAGTCACGGATTCGGGTTTATCAAAAGCGCTTGTGGTAAAAAAACTCAGATTATATTTACTGGCTAATTTGTTTGGGTATGTGCTTTGGTCTAAATTGACTTTATCGGCATACCGTTTGTCTACAATAACGCTTGCCATAAACCAAGGGGTGTTTTCGGTTAAGGATCTGATTAAGAGCCTGTTGATTTGGCGGATGCTTTCCCAGTTAATTCTTGGGGTTATATCAACACTGAAAAAGACATAGCTACCCCACGGAGGCTGGTCAATTGCAACGCAAAAGGTCTTCTTATCGTTTCGTTTTTTCCACTCCCAACACATTGGCTGGCAGTCCTTTCATTCAAAACAAGTGGCAAGCTAATATCTTTAGGCTTTTAACTGACCTTAACATTGTAACGCATAATTAAAAATGGCTGTTTGGCACATTGGCTTATTTCTATCGATAATAAACAGGTTCCTAAACTCAAGGAAAATTTTCCAAAGGTAAAAGTTTATCTTTATCAAGTCATGCTCTAATAACAAATTATATAACTCATAGAGTCATTATCAATGTTTCATTGGCGCTAATCATTTATTTATCAAACCGGGCCAAGGCAGGTTATACAAACAGGCTCCTCTGATACTCTTCACTGAAGATACAATTTTATCTGCCTGGAAATTATCTTTGGTGTTCATTAAATTTCTCACAATAGATGTTTGAATAACTGATCCTTCAAACTCTTTTACCATAACAGAAACCAGGATAGGGTGGGTTTTATCCTCTTCTGAAATCCAGGAATCTAAAAGCCAGTTGGTTTGCTCATTAATAACAGTCTTATATGAAAAACCGAACTCATTTTGCCCAGTTTCTTTTATCCATAACTGGCTAATCGCGAAATCGCTTACCCCTTCAGAGTTGCTTTCAATGTAACTATACAGCTTCTCAGCTTCAGTTTTTACTTGAAAGTCCAGGTTACATTCTGGTGAGATAAATATCAAAGCTTGTTTAAAAGGGAATTTTGACAGTACGATAATATGCCTGTCATAAATCACAGTCCAAAAAGGGGGTAAAAATACTTGAATGTCATCGATTGTGGTGTGATAACGTGGAAAGGCATCCGCGTATAACAAAAAGCCTGTGACAACAATGACCGCTACTAAAATCAACAAAATTTTGGTCCGACGTTTGCATTTTTTTGCCATCACAATTATTTCTCCTTTGTCCATTCTTTAAAAAGGAATGGCTGGCTTTAGTAAGACATCTCTAACAGCTATTATACTGCCTGATGTGCTTTCTATAATCAGCCTGTTTGAGATAAACAAATCTCATGCGCCTTGATTTGACTACATGGCGAATCAGTTTATAATTCAGTCATTGAATTATATGGAACAAGACAGCATTCAAAATGAATCCAGCCATACGCTGGATATGCTCACCCACATCGAAGCCGACCCGGATATCTCGCAGGTCGGATTAGCAAACGAACTTGGTGTGGCGGTGGGTACCATCAACTGGCATCTCAAGCGCATGATTAACAAAGGCTATGTGAAGGTGAAACGCGCGCAACGCAAAAAGCTGCGCTACATCATCACGCCTGAAGGTATCGCGCTACGTGCCGCGCTGACCGTGGATTACATCAAAAATTCTTTTAATCTTTATCGTTTGGTGCGCGAACGTACCCTGAACGCTTTGCAGCAATTGCGCCATCGGGGCTACGAGCAGGTTCGCATTGAAGGCGGTGAAGATGAGGTGGCTGAGGTGGTGCGTCTAACCTGCATGGAGCAAGGTGTTGGGGTTTGCGAGATGACCGACCTAAAGAAACCTGTAATTCATATTCAAGGCATCAAACTTGCATTAAAATATCCTGGCGGAACGTCATCTGATGACACGCCTGAAACAGAAAACAGAGGTGATCATGACAACTGAATTAGATCTCAGCAAAAAGCGTGTTTGCGTAACCGGCGGTGCTGGTTTTTTGGGCAAACATTTAATCGCGCGCCTGAAAAATTATGGTGCGAAAGATATTTTTGTGCCTAATTACCCGGAATACGACCTGGTAAAAGGTGAAGACATTACGCGTATGATTGATGACGCGCGACCGGACATTATCATTCACTTAGCCGCCAAGGTGGGGGGCATTGGTGCTAACATGGAAAAACCCGGTGAATTCTTTTATGACAATTTGATGATGGGCGTTCAGCTCATTCATCAGGCCTGGCAACGTGGCGTGGAAAAATTTGTTGCCATTGGCACAATTTGCGCTTATCCAAAGTACACGCCTATCCCTTTTAAAGAAGATGACATTTGGGATGGCTATCCCGAAGAAACCAACGCGCCTTATGGCCTTGCTAAGAAAATGCTTTTGGTGCAGTCACAAAGTTATCGTGCTCAGTACGGTTATAACTCGATATTCCTTTTGCCGGTCAATCTTTATGGGCCTGGTGATAATTTTGACCCTGCCAGTTCACATGTTATTCCGGCGCTAATCCGCAAGTGTTTGGAAGCCAAAGAACGTGGCGACAAGGAAATCATCGCCTGGGGTGATGGGTCGCCAACGCGCGAGTTCATCTATGCTGAAGACGCCGCTGAAGGCATCACCCTGGCGACCATGCGCTATAACAGCTCAGATCCGGTGAATATTGGTTCAAGCTTCGAAATCAGCATCAAGGACCTCACTGAAACGATCGCCCGGCTGTGCGAATTTGAAGGCAACGTGGTGTGGGATACCAGCAAACCCAATGGCCAGCCACGTCGCAAGTTGGATACAACCCGTGCCAAAGAACGCTTTGGGTTTGAAGCCAAAACCGACTTTAAAGAAGGCTTAAAGAAAACCATCGCCTGGTACAAAGAGGAGCGTGCCTGTGGCCGCGGCTGAGGCGAATACACCTGTAAAAAACACCCCGGGAATGGTGGTGATTAAGCCACGCAAGGGTTGGTTGGGGATTGACCTGAAAGAGCTTTGGCTTTATCGCGAGTTGATTTACTTTTTAACCTGGCGTGATATAAAGGTGCGTTACAAGCAAGCCGTTTTAGGTATTGCCTGGGCGATTTTGCAACCGGTGATGACTACCGCGATTACCTCTTTGGTTTTTGGCCTGTTGCTCAAGGTTAAATCGGATGGATTGCCTTACCCCGTGTTTGTGCTTTCAGCGCTTTTACCCTGGCATCTTTTTCAGATGAGTTTGCAAAAGAGCAGCGTTAGTTTGGTGGGTAACGCCAATCTGATTACCAAAATATATTTTCCGCGCATCATCATTCCCCTCAGTTCGGTTTTGGCGGTGCTGCTTGACTTTTTAATTTCTCTCATTTTGCTTTTTATCGCCATGGCGATTTATAGCATTCCCCTGACCTGGAACGTGTTGTGGGTTATTCCACTCACCCTTTTGGCGGTCTTGGCTGCTTTGGCGGTGGGACTTTGGCTTTCGGCGCTAAATGTGCAGTATCGTGATGTGCAACAAATGGTGCCTTTTCTTATCCAAATATGGATGTATGCTACCCCCATCGTTTACCCCATCACCACTATACCGGAAGGTACACTGCGCTATATTTACAGCCTCAACCCGATGGTTGGTGTGGTGCAGGGATTTAGGTGGGCTTTGTTTGGAGGTTCACCACCGGATATGACGCTTTTGGTATCGACCCTGGCCGTTTTGATTCTGCTCATTGGTGGCTTGTTCTACTTCAAGCGTATGGAACGAACTTTTGCGGATGTGGTGTGATGGCGAACGATACTTATTCTGTTATTGTCAAAAATATTGGCAAACGCTATAAAATCGGCATGGCGCAAGCACGCCAGGACACCCTGCGTGATGTGTTGGTGGCTGGCGCGCGCAAAATCAGCAACGCTTTCAAACTCGGAAAAACAGCCAAAGCGACGGTTGACCACATTTGGGCGTTGCGTGATGTTAGTTTTGAGATCAAACAAGGTTCGGCGATTGGCATTGTTGGACGTAATGGTGCCGGCAAAAGCACATTGCTAAAGATACTCTCGCGCGTTACCGAACCGACTGAAGGCTATGGTGAACTGCGCGGCCGGGTAGGCTCGCTTTTGGAAGTTGGCACAGGTTTTCACCCAGAATTAACTGGACGAGAGAACATTTTTCTCAACGGTGCCATTTTGGGGATGACCCGCAAAGAAATCAACGCGCGTTTTGATGAAATCGTTGATTTTTCGGAAGTTGAAAAATTTATTGATACGCCGGTAAAACGCTATTCATCGGGAATGTACCTGCGATTGGCGTTTGCGGTAGCAGCTCATCTGGAACCGGAAATTTTGGTGGTAGATGAGGTTTTGGCCGTTGGCGATGCTGATTTTCAGCGTAAATGTTTGGGTAAAATGGGCGACGTGGCTGAAAGTGGCCGAACCGTGCTCTTTGTAAGTCACAATATGTCTGCTATTTTACGTTTGACCGAAGAAACAATCGTTTTGGATAAAGGAAAAGTCATCAAACGCGCGCCAAGCGCGGAGGCGGTGGACTTTTATCTCAACCGTGGCATGTCTAAATTAGGTGAACGTTATTGGGAGCCAGACGAAGTGCCAGCTAACAGCGCGCCTTTTAAGCCACTGGCGATTCGTGTGGTAGATAAAGATGGCATGGTTTCTGACAACGTGCGTAGTGTGGATCCGATAGCCATTGAAATTGATTATGAGTTAGAGCAAGACATCACTGGTTTGCGTGTGGGCTACTATCTTAATAGTACACGTGGTGAAGCCATATTCACCAGTTTTGACACGGATTCTGAAACCCTGTTTAAAGAATATACCATGCGTCCAAAAGGTGTTTATACCAGTCGTTGTCTTATCCCTGCCGACACCCTCAATGAGGGACGCTTTGTGTTGGGCGTGAACGCCAGTTCCTACATGGTAAGGCGTTATTTCCAGGATGATCAGGCTTTGAGTTTTTCGGTGGATGCCAGTGGCGCTCCGGGCACGCACTGGCCAGAACCGCGACCGGGCGGTGTGCGTTTGCCCCTGGAATGGGATATTCATGAGAAAGGATAGATGATGAAAAATCGCATCAAGGATTTTATTGGCATTTTGCCTTACAGCGCGGAACTTTTTTGGGCGGTGCGGGGTTCGCATCGACCCTGGTCGGCGCATTATCGTTTGGGTGGCATTAAAGATGTGCTTACCCAATCGGTGCATGAAGTTACCGTGAATGTCAAACAAAATCCAAACCCGAAAAAAGTTTTTATCTTTGCTTCTTTACATTATTGGATTGAACAGGCCGGACTAATCGCTTTAGCACTTGCCGGGCAAGGACATGAAGTGCAATTGGCCTATTTGCCGTTTGCTGAGTGGGATAAAGACATCAACCGCTTTGATGTGCGCCGGCAAGACCTTTATACCCAGGATATGCTCAAGCCGACCCGTGAGGTTATTCAAATTGTGCCCCTTTTGCCGGATATGTTGCGCTTTTATCGGCGCGACGAAAACGACTTTCCAGCGGATTTAGTGGATATTGCTAAAAAAGTGTCCCGTTATGATGCGATGTATACCAAGCAGATTGAGGAAATTGGCGATGATGATGGCCTGTATCAGTTCAGGTTGCGTCGTAACCTGCCTACGGCTTTGGCTTTGCAACGAGCCTTTGAGCGCGAACGGCCGGACGTGGTGATTGTACCTAATGGCACGATTTTGGAAATGGGCGTCGCTTATAAAGTGGCGCGAAAGATGGGAATCAACACGGTGACCTTTGAGTTTGCTGACCAGCGTGAACGCATTTGGATTGCGCAAAATGATGAAATTATGAGCCACGACACCTCCGCTTTGTGGGAGGGTTTGGGCGGACAGGCATTGCCTGAAGAGGCGCGCCAGGCGATGGAAGCCCTCTTCTCGGCACGTAAGGGGGCGCGTTTGTGGGGTGATTTCGCGCGCCAGTGGCAACAATCTCCCTCTCAGGGTGCCACAGCCGTGAAGGAAGCACTCAGTTTGGATGAAAGGCCAATCGCGTTATTACCCACCAATGTTTTGGGTGACAGCCTGACCCTTGGCCGTGAGCGCATTAGTCCCACAATGGCGGATATGATTGTAGGTACTATCCAACATTTCATCGACCATCCCGAAGCACAATTGCTTGTGCGTGTGCATCCTGGCGAGCTAAAAGTTCATGGCACCTCGATGATTGATGTGATTGATCAACATTTTAAGACCTTACCCGAGCATATTCATATCATACGTCCCAGCGACAAAACGAATACCTATGATTTGGTTGAAATTGCTGATTTAGGCATCGTTTTTACCACGACGGTGGGCATGGAAATGGCGATGGCGGGTATCCCTGTGATTGTGACTGGCAAAACGCATTATGCTAACAAAGGTTTTACGCATGAACCGTCTGATTGGCAGGCTTATACCAGGCTTTTGAAAGCCATGGTTGCCAACCCTGTGGCGTATCGTCTTACCGAAAAGCAAATTGAGCAGGTTTGGCTTTATGCCTACCTCTTTTTCTTTGAGTATTCCTTGCCTTTTCCCTGGCATTTACTTTGGCTGGCGGAGGATTTCAGGCTGCGTCCATTGAGCAAGGTGCTTTCCCCTGAAGGTAAAAAACGCTATGGACAGACTTTTGGCTATCTGATTGGCGAAACGCTTGATTGGAAAGCGCGTGGTCTGGCTCGGTTGAGTGAACTCTCGCAAAATGACACTCAACCGGAGGTGAAGCATGACTGATGTTAATAAAGAAGAAGTAGCTGATTTTTATAACAAGGTTGGATGGCAAAGTGAGGGAGATGGCCTCTTTCAAAATGCTGAATATGAAGACCTGCGCGATGTTTCAAAACGCTACATAGCTCACGCGCATGAACGTGTGGGCAAGCACTTACCTGAAAAAGGCAAATATCTGCTGGATGCCGGATCAGGGCCGGTGCAATATGAGGATTACCTCAAATATTCCGAAGGTTTTGAAAAGCGGGTTTGTGTGGATATTTCCTTTGTGGCAATGGTAGAAGCGCGCAAGAAACTGGGTGACAAAGGCATCTATGTTGTCGCGGATATCGCGAATCTGCCTTTTGCAAAAGAAAGTTTTGATGGCATCGTTTCATTACATGCTATACATCATCTTCCAATTGACGAAAAAGCTGATGCTTATGCAAATATGTATAAATGCCTCAAACCGGGTGGAAAAATGGTCACCGTGGACGGTTGGGGAGAACATAAACTTTTTGGTTTCTGGGGAAAAATCATTGCGCTCGCCAGACGTTTGCGTGGTGTACCAAAAACTCAAACACCTACATCAACAGAACGAAAAGACCAAAAGACATCCGGACCTGCCGGCACGCATGTGGTTAAAACCAGCGCGGCTTGGTTCAAATCAGTGCTTGGCGACAAGCTTCCTTATCAAATTCGGTCCTGGCGCAGTGTGAGTGTGCGGTTTTTGCGTGAAGTTGTGCCAGATAATTGCTTTGGTAAGTTTATGTTGTTGATATTGTCATGCTTGGAAGATACCTTCCCACGATATTTTGGCGAGAACGGGCAATACCCGATGATCGTCTTCTCAAAACCAAAGCGTGATGACGCTAAGGAGTAAAAAATGAATTGGAAAGAAAAAACAGTATTAGTTACCGGTGGCACCGGTTCGTTTGGCAAGAAGTTTATTCGCCTTATGTTAGACGAGTATCAGCCGAAAAAAATCATTGTTTTCAGCCGTGATGAGTTGAAGCAACACGAAATGCGCGCGGTGGGTGGTTTTAACCATCCCTCAATCCGCTATTTTATTGGCGATATTCGCGACCGTGACCGCTTGATGACCGCCTTTTATGGTGTGGATATCGTGGTGCATACCGCGGCGCTCAAACAGGTGCCGGCATGCGAATATAATCCGATGGAAGCGATTAAGACGAATATCATGGGTTCAAGCAATGTTATTGACGCGGCAATTGCCAATAATGTCGAAAAAGTACTGGCGCTTAGCACCGATAAAGCTGTTAACCCAGTCAATCTGTATGGTGCCACAAAATTGGCTGCTGAAAAACTGATGGTACAAAGCAACGCCTATGCCGGCGGACGCAAAACGCGCATAGCCTGTTCGCGATATGGCAATGTGGTTGGCTCGCGCGGTTCGGTAGTGCCTCTCTTCATCAAACAGCGTCCCAGTGGCGAACTGACCATTACAGATGAGCGCATGACCCGTTTTTGGATTTCTCTGGAACAAGGTGTGCGTTTTGTTATTCGCTGTATTGAAGAAATGCAGGGTGGTGAACTGTTTGTTCCTAAAATCCCCAGCATGAAGATGACCGATTTAGCAAAAGCGATTGCACCGGAAGCAACAATTAAGATTATCGGTATTCGCCCTGGTGAAAAATTGCATGAGAGTTTAATTTCCGAAGACGAAGCGCGCACCACCGTTGAACTGGAAGATATGTTTGTGGTGCAACCAACGGTGGAAGCTCTTTGGTTCGGGCATGCCTGGGCGAATAAGGGCAAAGCTGTGCCAGATGGGTTTACCTACACCAGCGCGAACAACACAGAGTGGCTTGATGTGGATGGGATTAACGCCATCGTCAAACCGATTGAAGCTGAACTGGCGAAAGAAAAGTAAACGATGACAAAGTTGCTTGTTACCGGGGCGAGCGGACACCTTGGGCTCAATTTGGCACTTCTGGCAGTCGATCAAGGTTACGAAGTAACGGGATGGTCACACTCCAGAGAGCTTAAAAACACGCCCTTTGTGAGCGAAAGTGTCGATTTAGGTAATTTGGATGCTTTGCCGGCTCGTTTAAAAGCTTTGGAGCCGGAGCTGATTATCCATTGCGCTGCCATTGCCAACATTGATTTTGCGGAGAAACATCCAGAGCTTACCCATCACATCAATGCAGCGGTACCGGCTGTGATTGCAACCACAGCCAAAGAAATGGGCTCAAAGATGATTCACATTTCTACTGATGCGGTTTTTGATGGTAACAAAGGCAATTACAAGGAAGATGACGCTGTTAACCCGCTAAACGTTTATGCGGTGAGCAAACTCAAAGGCGAGCAAGCCGTCGCAGAAGCCAACCCGGACGTGGCCATTTGTCGGGTGGTCTTTTATGGTTGGACGATGGACGGCAATCGCAGTTTGTCTGAATTTTTCTACAACAATTTGAGCGTCGGAAAAGCAGTCAATGGTTTTAGCGATGCTTATTTCAATCCAATGTACGTGGGAGATTTGGCACAAACCTTACTTGAAATTGCTGAGGCAAAGCTCAGTGGCATTTGGCACACTTTTGGCAACGATACGCTTAGTAAATACGACTTTGGCGTGACTTTGGCGCGCGTTTTTGGCTTGGATGAAAACTTAATTAAGCCAGTTTTAAGCAAAGATGTTTTGCGCGAAACTTTGAAGTCAGCTAACCTCAGTACCAACAGCGATAAGTTGGCAGCAGCGCTGGGGCATAAACTGCCGGGTTTGGCAGACGGACTAAACGCATTGAAGGTTGATTTTGATAAAGGCTGGCGCGAAAAACTGGCCGCGTATCAAGCCTAATGGCTTTTTGGAGGCATATGGAACTAAAAATTGGAAAAACGGTTATTGGTAATCATCACCCTACTTATTTCGTAGCGGATATTGCCGCTAATCACGATGGTTCTTTAGAGCGCGCGATTGAACTTATTCGCCTGGCGGCTGAAGCCGGCGCGAACGCGGCGAAGTTTCAAAACTTTCGTGGGCCTGAAATCGTGTCGGACTATGGTTTTGCGCACATGGATGGCCAGGTATCGCACCAGGCAAAGTGGAAAAAGAGTGTTACTGAAGTTTATAATGACGCTTCCATTCCCTTTGAATGGACTCCTCTCTTAAAAGAAGCCTGTGATAAGAATGGTATCGAATTTTTCTCCGCGCCTTATGACTTTGACGCGATTGATATGTTAGAAGAATTTGTGCCGGCTTATAAGATTGGCTCGGGTGATATTACCTGGATTGAAGCTTGTTTGCGAATTGCCAAAAAGGGCAAACCGGTTCTTTTGGCAACGGGTGCCTCAAGTATTGGTGACGTGCAACGCGCGGTAGATGCTATTTTGGAAGTCAATCCGCAGTTGTTTTTGATGCAATGCAACACAAACTACACTGCCGAAGATGGTAATTTTGACAACATTGACCTCAACGTACTGGAAACGTACCGTAAAATGTGGCCGGAACTGATTTTAGGCTTAAGCGACCATACTCATGGACACGCTACAACCTTAGGCGCGGTGGCGCTTGGCGCGCGCGTGGTTGAAAAACACTTCACCGATGATAACAAGCGCGAGGGTCCTGATCATGCTTTTGCCATGAACCCACAAAGCTGGGCCGAAATGGTGCGCAACACGCGCCAGCTTGAGCGTGCTTTGGGCAGTGGCAACAAACGTGTCACTGAGAACGAGCAGGAAACAGTAATAGTGCAACGGCGTTGTTTGCGGGCCGCGCGTGATATTAGGGCAGGTGAGATTGTTACCAGAGACATGATCGCTGTTTTGCGACCGGCAACGTTGGGTGCTATCGCGCCCTATGATATCGAAAAGGTAATTGGCACACGTGTGCGACATGACTTAGAAAAAGGTCAGGACTTACGCTGGACGCAATTGGAGTAAAAATGCGGATTTTATACTTCACGCGAGCAGATAGTGTGCATGATCAACGCTTTATGGCGGCCTTGGCTGAAAGTGGCCACGAGGCTTATGTCCTGCGCCTGTATGAAGGCGATTACGTAACCCCGGAAGGCGTTAGCCAAATCCCCTTCAAAGGCATTAAGGGGCCATTACGTCTGTGGCAAATTCCATCACTGCTAACACGCCTTAAAAAACTGCTTGATGAACTCAAACCCGATTTGGTGCATGCCGGGCCTTTACATGATTTGGCTTATTTAATTGCCAAAACTGGTTTTAAGCCCTTGTTGAGTATGAGCTGGGGTTTTGATTTGATGCGTGATGTCAATGTAGATGCCGGTATGGCGAGTCGCGCGCGATACGCGTTGGCACATTCCGAGGCATTAATCACTGACGCGCGGTGTTCTGCTGATAAAGCGGTTCAGCTTGGTTTTGATTTAGAACGTATCTGTGTATTCCCCTGGGGTGTTGACCTTGAGAAATTCTCGCCCCAGGCAGTGGTCGCTTCTGGTAAGCGATGGCGTGAAGCTAATAATTGGCAAGATAAAACCGTTTTGCTTTGCCTGCGTACTATGGAGGCGAACTATGGGGTGGATGTTTTAGCCAAAGCGTTCGCAATTGCTGCTAAGCAAGAACCTGACTTAAGGCTTTTGCTTTTGGGTGATGGCTCTCAGCGCGCTATGATTGAACAAATCTTTGAGGATGCTGGTGTGTGTGAACAGGTCTTTTTCGGTGGGCGTGTGCCAAACAAAGACTTAGGCATGTACTATGGCGCGGCAGATGTTTATGTAAGTTCAAGTCATGTGGATGGTTCATCGGTGTCTTTGATGGAAGCCATGGCTTGTGGTTTACCCTCCCTGGTTTCCGATATTCCGGCTAACCTGGAATGGGTGCGTGATGGCGAAAATGGCTGGATTTTTCCCGACAATGACCCTATCAGGCTCGCGGAGATTATTGTGAAATTGAAAAATGATGACTGGCGCGCTATGGGTTATCAGGCACGCTTAACAGCTCAGGAAAAAGCAAACTGGGAAGAAAATAAAAAGAAATTATTAGCTTGTTATTCCGCTATAGTCTCTTCAGAGAAAGAGGCCTGACATGAAGAAATTAGTTTTGATTAGTTTAACGATAATCCTGAGTCTTGGTGCCTGTCAGTTTGCTCAACCCAACCAGGCAACTCCCACAGAGCCAGTCATGCCAAGTGGCATGGAGCGATATCAGGGACAGGGAATGAGCATTATGCTGCCCGCCAGTTTTGTGGAACGTAATGTGCAAGACGACTTGCCGTCGATTGTGGACATCATCAAACGTTTTACCGGCGGTGACGATGGTTTGTTGAGCACTTTGCTGGAAAACGTTAACCAAAATGTGGCCTGGTGGGGTTGGGATTCAGAAACATTGGAAGAAAACCCCTTACGATTGTTGGTCATCAAGAATAAAGCACTCCACGCATTGCCTCTTACGACAACAGCGTTTGGCCTTGAGCGAATTTTAAATAACGAAGAAACCAAGGTCGAGCAAGCTACTGTGCATTTAGGAGGCCGTTCGGTTTTACGCTTCAAGTACAGCAAAGATGATATTGCCTGGGTCGCTTACGCCTTTAAAGAGCAAGGCTATCTGTGGGTAAATTTGTTTATGTTTACCCCAGAAGGTATGATTGGCGCGTCGGATTTTTTTGAAGACAGCATTGGCACTATTATGATTGATGTGGTTGAAAATGACGCAGAATAATCATCCCCTTAATCGGCCGGTAGTGGCCATTATTCAAGCGCGCATGAGCTCAAGCCGTTTGCCGGGCAAGGCTTTATTGCCTGTGGGGGGTGTGCCGATGCTCAAACGGGTGATTGACCGAGTGAGTCGAGCCGGGTTGATTGACAAAGTTTTGGTGGCTACAACGACTGATGAGCGTGATGATGCTATTCAAAAAGCCTGTGTTGAGTGGGGTGTCGCGTTTTATCGGGGCAGTCTTTATGATGTACTGGATCGTTATTATCAGGCCGCGTTACAGTCCGGAGCCAAAACGGTGGTGAGGATTACCGCGGACTGTCCGATGATTGATCCAGGGGAAATTGATAGGGTTATCGAGAACTTTTTTGAAAAAGACTGCGATTTTTCGGCAAACCGTTTGCCACCACCCTTTAAACGCACGACCCCCATCGGTATGGATACTGAGGTGTGTCGGTTTGAAATATTAGAGCAAGCCTGGAAAAATGCCAGTCAGGGTTTTGAGCGTGAGCACGTGATGCCATGGATTTATAGTGTTGAAGGCCGGGCCAGGGTTTGTGTGGTGGATGACCCACGCCAAATTGGCCACCTTCGCTTTACCGTGGATACGCCGGCAGATTATGCCCTGGCTAATAAAATATACGCACATTTTGCTGAGAATGATCGGTTCGGTTTGGATGAGTTGCTTGAAGCTAACCTTAAACACCCTGAATGGCAGGAATCGCTCAAAGACGTACAGCATAAAAGCTATTTAGACACAGATCAACGCGCTGCTTTGAAATAACAAGCAGGCAAGGTTATGAAACAAACTATGACAACAATTAATGAAACAAAATGCCTCTTGTGTGGCAGCGAAAAGCATAAAGCTTATAAAACGATTGAAAGTTTTGGCTATCCGGTGACTTATTCTCTGTGCCAAACCTGTGGTTTTGTCTTTCAGGACCAGGCAAAAACGATAGCAAAAGATGAAACTTTTTACGCGGAAACCTATCGAAAAATTTACCAGACCAGTGAAGAGCCGACACCGAAAGATTTACGTCAACAGACCATGCGCGCGATTAATCAAAGCCAGTTTATTCGCGCCAATCATCTCGCGCCGACTCGCATTTTGGATATAGGCGCGTCTTCCGGATTGCTTTTAGACACGTTGCGCGCTGATTTTGGCGCGGAAGTGATGGGCGTTGAGCCAGGCAATGCTTATCGCGCGGTGGCGGAAGCCAGGGAGATACAAATGTTCAGCTCGCTGGAAAGTTTAGGCGAAACCAATCGTGAACCGTTTGACCTGATTACAATGATGCATGTTCTTGAACATATGCCTGACCCTTTGCAAACCTTGCGCCAAATCCGTGAGCGTTTGCTTTCCTCCAATGGCGCGCTTTTGGTTGAGGTGCCTAACTTTTACGCGCACGATTCCTTTGAATTAGCCCATCTGAGCTGTTTTACGCCACAGAGCTTGCAGGAAATGATGCGTTTAGCGGGTTTTGAAATTCAAGCTTTTCGTAGGCATGGTTTTCCACGTTCCAAGACCCTCAATCTTTATATTGAAGTTTTGGCACGGCCACTGATTGAGCCATCAGAAGATGAAAAAGCGCGTCCTGAATGGGGTGTCGCCATCAAACGGGGTTTGTCCATGGTGTGGCGCAAGCTGATTACCCGTTTAAAACCCAAAGAAAGCTGGCTGGAGGTATAGCATGGCATTTTTGACCCTGTTTACCACTCCAAAACCTTTCAAGGACCCACATATTATCACTATTCAGCGCAACGCTTTGCGCTCCTGGAAAGCATTAGGCGATGATGTCGCGATTGTTTTAGTTGGAGATGAACCCGGTATGCCTGCGGTCGCTGAAGAATTTGGCTTGATTCATCGGCCTGATGTGCGGGTAAACGCGCAGGGCACACCTTTGATTAGCTCCATTTTTGAGCTTGGCAGGGCTGAAAACGACAGTCCGTATTTAGCTTATGTCAATACAGACATTATTCTTTTTTATGATTTTATTGAAACACTAAAAAGCCTTGATAAAAAGCTCAAAAAGTTTTTACTCGTCGGTCAGCGCTATGATTTGGATGTTACCGAGGAACTAAAGTTCGAAAAGGACTGGCAAAAGACATTGTTGAAAAAAGCGCAAACTGATGGTCAGCGTCACGCGCGTGCCGGCAGTGATTATTTCATCTATCCACGAGCCTGTTTTAAGGATATTCCAGATTTCACCGTTGGCCGGGCAGGTTGGGATAATTGGATGATTTACAAAGGTCGTCGTGAAAAATGGACTGTGGTTGACTGTAGTACTGATATTGACATTATTCACCAAAACCATGATTACAGTCATTTGCCGGGTGGGCAGATTCACTATCGACAACCTGAAACCGGTGTTAATATTCGCCTGGCAGGTGGAAGACGCGCGATTTTCGATTTGGACGATTCTGATAAACATTTGGTGAATGGTGAATTATTACCTATGCCACGCAGTCGCGCGCGTTTTATACGCGAGTTGATTCATTGGCCATTGCTCAATTTGGGTTGGTATGGTGGCAGTCAGTTTCTTTTCAAAACCCTCAAACCCGAACAGGCCAGGCGCGAAGCGGAAAGGCAAAAAGAAATGGATGCCGCGCTTCTCGCGTTTGAAGAAAGTCAAAAAGGAGGCCATTAATGCCTCGATTTGGAATAAATCCCTCTCGTGGGAAAACATTGGATTTTGAAGCGCCGCGTGTTACGGTGGCGGTTCTCACTTTTGTGCCAAACCTGAGTGGTTATTTTCAACATCGTTTAGAGGTAAGCAAACTCGCTTTGCAAAGTATTCTCAAAAACACCGAAGGGGCTTATGAACTTCTGGTGTTTGACAATGGTTCCTGTCCAGAGCTGGTTCAATATCTAAAACAATTGCACGCAGAAGGGCAGATAGACACCCTGGTGCTCTCGCGACACAATATTGGCAAACTGAACGCGCTTTGGCGTATCGGTCAATTGGCTATGGGAGAGTTGATTGCCTACACCGACGATGATGTATATCATATGCCGGGGTGGTTAGAAAAACACATTGAGATTTTGGATACCTACCCAAACGTTGGCGCGGTTACCGGTTTTTACATCAAACAACGCGTGAACATGAGCAGTAATGCTACCTTAAAATGGGCAAGAGAATTGGAAGCGCAAGACCTAAATGCGGTTCAGCGCGGTCAGCTCATCCCACGCAAATGGGAAGAAGAATATATGGACAACTCCGGTCGCAGTGAAGAACGCTATCAAAGTGAAATTGCTGGCCTTGAGGATATTGTGCTTACCTGGCAGGGTGTCAAAGCCTGGGTTTCAGCACATCATTTTCAGGTCATGTTGCCTAAAAAAGTTTTGCTTGAAACATTAAGTGAAATGCTTGACGGTGGCTGGAGCAATTTGATGATGGGGCGTATGGTCGAGATGGATGATCGTATTGATGGTAAAGGTTATTTGCGGTTGACAACTTACGAGCAGACGATGCGGCTTTTGGGTAACGCCATTGATGATGAGGTTGCCGCGATTGCCGCGCGTGATGGGGTTCAAACACAGGCTTCAGTGCGTGACAGTCAAAATGCCCCGGAACACAAGGGGATATGGCGCATAAACAAGGTGCGTGCTTTGGCAGAGCGGTTGACAAACTACCTTTACCAAAAAGTTCACGGTGGAGGTGCATAACATGAAAATCTTAATTGCGGGCCTCGGCTCTATCGGCAGACGTCATTTGAGAAACTTAATCACTTTAGGTGAAAGCGATATCATTCTGTATCGCAGTGGAAAAGCAACTTTGGATGATGAGGAACTCAAACCCTGGCAAAGCTATTCTGATTTGGATGAGGCTTTGGCACAAAAGCCTGATGGTGTGATTGTTTCAAACCCGAGCGCGTTGCATTTGAGCGTGGCGTTGCCTGCCGCGCGTGCTGGAGCAAACCTCTTAATTGAAAAACCAGTCTCAGACAGGGTGGAAGGTCTTGACGAACTCCAAAAAGTCTTGAATGAACAAGGTAAACGCGCCATGACCGGTTTTCATTTTCGCTTTCACCCGGTTTTGCGTCAAATAAAAGAGCTTTTAGATAACCGAAGCCTGGGTAAAGTGCTTCACGCGCGGGTCCATTGGGGCGAGTATTTGCCCGATTGGCATCCCTGGGAAGATTATCGTGTTTCATATGCCGCGCGCGCTGATTTGGGTGGTGGTGTGGTGAATACCCTCTCGCATCCTTTTGATTACTTGCGTTGGATGCTTGGTGAGGTAGAAGCGCTTGGCGCTTGCACCGCGCATCTCAGCGCGCTTGAATTGGACGTTGAAGACCACGCTGATGTTCAAATGCGTTTTAACAGTGGTGCTATGGCAACGGTGCATCTTGACTATTATCAAAAACCACCTTCGCATCGTTTGGAAATAACCTGTGAAGAAGGATTGATTCAATGGGACAATGCAAACGGAGAGGCTGTGATTTTTTATGCTGACCCACGTGAAAAAACGCGTTTGTCGCCACCAAAAGGCTTTGAGCGCAACAGCATGTTCCTTGATGAGATGCGTCATTTCTTGCGATTGTGCAAGGGTGAGACGCTTGATTATTGCAGCTTGAACGATGGTATTCGGGTTCAGCAAATGGTTGAAACCATCAAGCGGTCCAATGAGGCCGGTGGAATGCTTTTACCTTTAGAGTGGTAGAATGTGAACGGAATAATATGACTCAAAAAACAGTAATAGATAAATTTGATATGCGAGGGAAAACCGCGCTTGTGACCGGCGGTGCCGGCTTGTTGGGCAAACGTTTTTCGCTCGCTTTGGCTCAAGCCGGAGCCAATGTGATGGTGGCGGATTTGAATGTTGAAACTGCTGAAAAACATGCCAAAAGTTTGTGTGAAGCGGGTTATATGGCCCAAGCGGTGGCTTTGGATGTAACCGATAAAGCTTCTGCCAAACAGGTTGTGGCTGAAACCGTCAAGCAGTTTGGTGGCGTTGATGTTCTGGTAAACAGCGCGGCGATGGACCCCAAATTCGACCCGCAAAACTTAGGCAAACAAAATAAAAACGCGTTTGAACATTATGATGTCGAAGCCTGGCGTTTTACGCTTGAGATTAACCTCACCGGTATGTTCCTGGCTACACAAGCCACAGTGCCGGCTATGCTTGAGGCAGGCAAGGGCAGCATTGTTAATATTTGCTCTACCTATGGCCTTAATGGGCCCGACCAGCGCATTTATCCGCAGATTGACGGACAGGTCTCTTATAAACCTGTTGATTACTCTGTCGCGAAAGCCGGGGTAATCGGTTTTACACGTTATTTGGCTGCTTATTACGCCGGAAAGAACATCCGCGTGAACGCGCTCACACCGGGTGGTGTGTTCAATAACCACAACGAGGACTTTTCGCGCAACTACGCGACTAAAACTATCATGGGACGCATGGCGAATATCGACGAATTGGATGCCGCGATGCTTTTTTTGTGCTCCGATGCCAGTAGCTATATGACCGGTAGTAATCTCGTTGTAGATGGAGGTTGGACAGCATGGTAGAGAAACAAGAAGTTTTGGCTATCATCCCCGCGCGGGGTGGTTCAAAGGGGATCCCGGGTAAGAACATCAAGTCCTTCGCTGGTTATCCCTTGATTGCCTACAGCATTTTAGCCGCGTTGCGGTCTGAGCGCGTAAATCGTGTTATTGTTTCTACTGATGATGAGGAAATCGCGCGTACCGCGCGTGAATGGGGCGCAGAGGTACCTTTTATGCGTCCTGCAGAATTAGCTCAGGACCATTCAACCGATTATCCTGTCATTGTGCATGCATTAAAATGGCTTGAAGAGCATGAAAACTATCATGCTGATGTCGTGGTGCAATTGCGTCCTACCTCCCCTGTGCGACCGAGAAATTTGGTAGATGAGGCCGTGAGCATTTTGCTGGCGAATCCCAAAGCCGACAGCGTGCGAGGCGTGGTGCCAAGTGGACAAAACCCGTTTAAGATGTGGACAATTGACCCTGCCAGTGGCGAAATGAAGGCTTTACTAACCGTGCCAGGCATCAAAGAACCCTATAACGCGCCACGGCAATCCTTGCCGGCAACTTTTTGGCAAACGGGTCATATTGACGCGATACGGGTTTCATCTATCTTTGACAAAGAGTCTCTTAGCGGTGACACCATTTATCCGCTATATATCGACCCAAAATTTACCGTGGATATTGATATCCCAAGTGACTGGTCTAACGCCGAAGCGACCTTGCTCAAGCTTGCTGCTGAAGCAGTAGACCCGGCTAACATGCGCCGTGCTTTTCCGTCTCAACCGCGCTTTTTGGTGATGGATTTTGACGGTGTGTTTACTGATAATTGTGTGATTATTGACGAGAATGGCGTTGAAAGTGTACGCGCGGATCGCTCAGATGGCTTGGGTTTCGGGCTTCTGAAAGCACAAACACCTGTGGAATGCTTAATCATCTCAAAGGAGCGCAATCTGGTTGTCGCGCAACGCGCCAAAAAATTAGGCATTCCTGTTCTGCAGGCAATTGATGATAAAGCCACTGCTTTGCGTGATGAAATGCGCAAGCGTGGTATACGCGCGGAAGAAACCATCTTTGTTGGTAATGATGTCAACGACTTGCCAACTTTGGATGTGGCAGGCTTTTTCGTCGCGCCGTCTGATTCGCACCCAGAAGTGCTCAGGCGGGCGGATCTGGTCCTTAAAAATAAAGGCGGACGGGGCGCTTTGCGCGAGCTTTGTGATAAGCTCATCGCGCGTTGGCGTGCCATATCAAAAGAATAAATGGAGAAATTATGACCAAAGAAGTGATTATTGGAAACGCGAAAATAGGTGAGGGCAACCCCACTTATATTATTGGCGAAATTGGCATCAATCACAATGGTGATGTTGAGATTGCCAAACAACTGATGCTGGCCGCCAAACAAGGGGGTATGGACGCGGTAAAGTTCCAAAAACGTACCCCTGAAATCTGTGTGCCATTGCATCAGCGCGAGCAAATGCGCGATACCCCCTGGGGTTACATTACTTACCTGGAATATCGTTATAAGACAGAACTTGGCAAAGATGAGTATGCGGAAATTGACCGCTATGCCAAAGAAATTGGTATAACGTGGTTTGCCTCCGAGTGGGATATCCCTTCAGTAGAATTTATAGAGGCGTTTAATCCTGCCGCGCATAAAATCCCGAGCGCTTTGATTACAGATAAAGAGCTCTTACATGCTTACAAAGCAACTGGAAAGCCGCTTATTATCTCTACAGGTATGTCTACCATGGAAGAAATTCAAACCGCAGTCGATATCCTCGGCCTTGATGATTTGGTGATTTGTCATACTACCAGCAGTTATCCATGTCCACCCGATGAGCTCAATTTGCGCATGATTCCTAAGCTAAGATCACTTTATGATTGTCCCATTGGTTACAGCGGGCATGAAGTCGGATTGGTGACCTCTGCGGTGGCGGTAGCGATGGGAGCGTGTTTGGTGGAACGCCATATTACGCTTGACCGCGCGATGTGGGGTTCGGATCAATCTGCCTCTGTGGAACCTCAGGGCATTACACGTTTGGTGAAGTATATCCGTGTAACCGAACGCGCGCTTGGTGATGGCATCAAACAGGTTTATGACAGCGAACAGTCTTCGCTGAAAAAATTAAGGCGATATTCATAAGCTATGATAAAAGAAGGAATTTTTAATAGAGTCCGCAATAAACTCGCATTGAGTTTGGACGAAATTGATAATAAAGCGCGCATTCGCAAGCTTTCTGAGATTATCGAGGCGAATAAAAAGCCTGCTCAGGGGCAACCGGTGCTGTTTTTTAATGCCTCAACGCGCCTTTCGCGATTGAGTCTCAACGCGGGATTTTCACGCCTAACAGCCTGGGCGCTGGAACTGCAAGGTATACCGGTGGCTCATTTTGTGTGTCAGCGAGGGTTGCAACCATGTGTTTTGGGCACAAATCGTAACGATGCGAGACTGCGGACACCCTGCCATACCTGTATTTTGGAGTCGGAAATTTTGTTTGGAGGCTCACAAACAATCGGCTTTGACTTCAACGAAGATCCTGTGCTGGAAAGTGTGCTTGAAGGCTTGGATCTTGAAGGTTTGTATGGCTTTACACATTTAGGCATTCCACTGGGTGCCTTGGTTTTGCCCTCAGTGCGCTGGATTTTGCGTCGCCATCACCTGAAAACGGACGAAATGACTGTGCTAATTTACAAGGGCTATATTCGTTCGGCCTGGTCATTCGCCCAGCACTTTGAGAAAGCCTTGGACGAACTCGCGCCGCGTGCTCTGGTGGTTTATAACGGTGTGATGTATCCCGAAGGTGTCGCAAAATGGCTGGCGCAAAAGCGGGGTATTCGCGTGGTGAGTCATGAGGTTGGTCTGCAACCTTTGAGTGCCTATTTCACCGATGGCGACGCGACTGCCTATGATTTGGATATACCTGAGGATTTCACGCTCAATGAAGCTCAAAATGAGCGTTTGGACGCTTACTTACGCAAACGCTTTAAGGGCGATTTCTTTATGGCTGGGGTGCGGTTTTGGCCAGAGATGAGCCAGCTCAGCCCTGAATTTTTGGCAAAGGCGCGTGAGTTCAGGCAGATTGTGCCTGTGTTTACCAACGTGATTTTTGACACCAGTCAGGTGCATGCCAACCTCATTTTTGAGCATATGTTTGCCTGGCTTGATAATGTGCTTGAGGTTGCTAAAGATTATCCCGATACGCTCTTTGTGGTGCGTGCGCATCCTGATGAAGCGCGCGAAGGTAAAGCCAGCGAGGAATCGGTTGCTGATTGGGCAAAATCACGCGGTGTGGAAAACTTACCAAATGTACTCTTCATTCCACCGCATGAGTTCATCAATTCCTATGACCTTATCCGCGTGGCCAAATTTGTCATGATTTACAACTCGACCATTGGCATGGAGGCATCCATCTTAGGTGCGACGGTGCTTTCTGCAGGCAAAGCGCGTTTTACCGCGTCGAATGTGGTGCATTTCCCAGCCAACCGCAAGGCTTATGACCAAACCCTGCAGGATTTCCTGAACGCGGAGAGCCTTTCAGCACTCCCGGAACACAAAATCAACGCGCGACGCTTTTTGTACTATCAGCTTTACCGCTCATCTTTGGTTTTTGATGCCTTTTTGGAGCAGGATAAATACTGGCAAGGCTATGTGATGCTTAAAGATTTTGACCGGCAAAGCTTATTGCCTGAAAATTCATCTGCCATTCAGGCCTTTTTGGACGGAATGCTTGCCAACAGCAATTTTATGCTAAAGGAGGACGCTTGATGAGTCTTGATAAAATTGTTGCTTTGGTGCCCATGCGCCATGAGTCGGTGCGTGTTGTCGGAAAGAACTATCGCCCGATGTGTGGTAAACCCCTCTACGCGCACATCATCGAAACGCTGTTGGCTTGCCCGGAGATTGACAGTATTTTAGTGGACACTGATTCGCCCGTCATTCTTGAGGGATTGGAACGCGATTATCCGACTGTGAAACGTCTTTTGCGCCCCGAGCATATGCGCGCGGATACACTCCCGATGAATGATATCCTGATTTATGACACCCAACAGATTGACGCGGACCTTTATTTGCAGACCCATAGCACCAATCCGCTATTGAAAGCTGAAACCATTTCAACAGCGATTGCTCAGTTGCGCGCCAACTGGCCCGAATACGACTCCCTGTTTGGGGTGACCCGATTGC